>QIAR01000255.1:0-905 GCA_003225595.1 Acidobacteriota bacterium
AGCTAGTGCCGCGTCCCGTTAATTCGCTGTCATATCTCGGACGCTGTCATATCTCGGACGCTGTCATCTCGCGGAGGCTGTCATCCTGAGTGGCCTTCAGGCCGCGAAGGATCCCTACAGCTGATTAGTAATACATGGGTCCCTTCGCAGGGATTTTTCCCCTGACTGCTGAAGTGAGCCTTATCCCTGGAGTCAACGATGATCCAGGTTAACCCCTTTTCGCAAGATTGAGGTGCCTGGCGCGGGTCTGAGCCCGCTGCCGAAATCCCGAGTGAAGCCGAAGGCTGGGCAAAAAGGATGTGGCACTCAGCAGCCGGGGTGCGGGCTTACTGCACATTCCCAATCCAAGACCACACGGGTGCGGGGTGCCAGGTCATTTCTCGAAACCACAGCACCGGGCACCTGACTATGCGGTAATGCCGAGCATTTCCACCTGTTGATCACCGGGCCCAGCGAGGGACTCCTGCCACCGTGACGCAGACGCTGAACCTGGCACGGCAGCTAACGTACATTCCAAGAAATAAGTCACCGCACCTTTGTCTGAAACGTCGCGAGCGCGTCTTCGCTAGTCATAAAATCGGATTCTGGACCCGCTTTAGTTGCCGGAGCCTGGTGCCCGATGCGTCCAATCGTAGTTTCGAGGATCGGTGGGCACTTGCAGACGACGCTGCGGCAGTCGACGCAATGGTCGGGATAAGCGGTGCAGAAGGCCACCTCAAGTGCCTCTCCTCTTCGCTGTCTGTCAACCCCGTTCTGCGACTCGACAACGTTCTGAATATGCATCAACCATGCGAACACGTCCGCAGCCTCGCTTAGGAAGTAACCCGGAGCTGCGGGAAGCACGCGAATCGCTTCGGCAAGTTCTCCAAGTTCTTCGCAGAGGCGGGCGTAGCTACGGCCGGTCG
>QIAR01000255.1:1012-12922 GCA_003225595.1 Acidobacteriota bacterium
GCACTCCAATCAGGACCCGGTCGAACCATCTTCTTCTCGCGGCATTCATCGTTGTCGTGCCGAGGGTGCTGACAATAAGGACACCTTCCAGGAAACTTGGTCCATAGCATATCGGCGATGCTGCGTATCCGCACCGTGCCACAGAGTGCCATCCACCAAGCGACTGCCTTCGGCAAGAACGTCTCGGGGTCGACGTCCTGCTTCTTTTTGTGACTAGCAAGTAAGCTGAGACCACCCGAGACTTCCACTAGGTGCGTAAAGAGGTTCATCTCATCGCAGTAGTAATTACGATTCCAGTAGATGGCGTTTACCGTTCGATACCACTCATCAATGCTGCGCCGCCGATTTTTGTCAATGAACGCCTGATCAACACGCGCTGCCTCTGCGGTTTCTGTTTGAGAACGTGTGAAGTCACGGTTCAGATCTTCTACCTGGTTCATGAACTCAGCAGGAAACAAGTCTGTCTTGATGTTTGCGTCTCGAAATCGGCGTTGACCGGCTCCACGGATCTGCGGGTTAGGGTCGAGCATGCCGATAACTACTCGATCCACCTTTCGTTCGATCAGCCGTTCAGCGCACGGGATCTTTGGGTGGTTCCGTGTTGTGCACGGCTCTAAGGTCGTGTAGACAGTGGCTCCTGCGAGAGTATCGTCCGGCGGGAGCTTGTGTTCCAGAGCGATGTACTCCGCGTGCCCGGTTTTTCCGTCGTTCCGATGTGCCTGGGCCACGGCCTTCCCGTCTTTGACGACGACGACACCGACTTTCGGGTGAACTCGGTTATCTTCAGGCACGCTTTTCTTCGCCTCGGCAATCGCCAGTTCGACGAACTGTTGCTCGTGTTTAACTCCATATCTGCGAAACTCCTTCAAACGGGGGCCAGTATGTGGCAAGATAAGTATCATCGCAGAACTGGAGGATCTTTGCGACCCCGAGCTTTCGGGTGCATCAAGGGTTATATTCTCGTGGACAAATGATTTGGAGGGAACCGTGCCAGAATCTGAGGCAAAGCAGAAGCTGTTGAGCTTCATTGACCAGCACAAGTACGAGGCTGGGGAGCTCTTCTCGAAACTGGCTGAATCGCCCGAGTTGGCGGAACAGCTTCGGTCAATGTTGCAGCCGATTGCGAACAATGCTGGTTGGCCTGACGAACTGCGTACTTGGAGGGCGTTGCTCTTAGGTCTGCTTGGTAACGAGATTGGCGGAATTGCGAGCCCAATGCTGCCGAAACGGGCAGCGGAAGAACTTTTTGACGTCGCCAGCGGGTTCGGGATCAGCCGTCCCGCAATTGAGATGATTGCAAACTCAGCGTACGAAATCCGCCAAGAATTAGCGTCATACTTAATATCAAATACTTAGCGAGGTAGTTCATAGAATGACACTAAAAGGGCGATTTATCGTTTTCGAAGGTTTAGATTGTTCCGGGAGCACAACTCAAGCCAGTTACCTGTACGAACGACTTATCGCCGTAGGCAATCGGGTATGGTTAACATCGCAACCTTCATCGGGTCCTGTTGGTCACCTAATCAGATTACTTTTTTCGGGCCGGGTCGTCTTGCCACCGGACCGCCACATTCGTGACCGTCAATTTGCCTACTTATTTGCTGCTGATCGCTTTGATCATCTCAACAATCCGACGACGGGTATTCTAAAGTATCTCGACGACGGCATAGACGTAATTTCAACTAGATATGTTCTCTCATCCCTTGCTTACAATGTGGAAACAGACGAGGAAGAAGCGTTCGTCCGTCGGTTGAATGCGGACTTTCCCGATCCGGATTATCTAATCTTTTTAGATTGCTCGGTAGAATTGTCTATAGAACGAATGGCGGTTTCGCGTCCGAATCGAGACACATACGAGAATCGCGCAAAACTGACGAGGGCAGCTTTGAATTACCACCACACGCTTGCAGGGTACCAAGGCCGATTGTTAATTGTCGACGCTTCTCTTCCCAGGGAAGAAGTGGGAGCAAAGGTTTTTGACTTCGTCGCGCGAGACATTGGCCAGTCTTCAGGCGGCGCATTCGTTCGCCAATCCGGTCTTACGAGCGACTGAGCGATGGCCGCACTCCTCTTCGTCTTTGAAGGCGCCGACGGGGTGGGCAAAACTCGTCGGTGTCACGACACATATGAGTTCATTGCAAGACTGGGCGTGCCGTGTGACGTCTTCTCATTCCCTGGCAAGAAGCTCGGCAGCTTGGGCCAAATCGTTCACACAATTCACAACAAGCCGCAGGAGCTACGTCTCCCATCAGTACGGCCAGCGGCACTTCAGACCCTTCATATAGCCGCTCAGATTGATGCGATTGAGCGTGATGTACTTCCCGCTCTCAGAAGAGGACGGGTCGTTTTGCTTGACCGGTTTTGGTGGTCTACTTGGGTGTACGGTTCAGAGGCTGGTGTGGATTCGAGTGTTTTGACAGGCTTGGTAGAGCTCGAACAGCGGGTCTGGAGAGACGTAATGCCTACAGCGGTTTTTTTCATAGATAGAGAGAAGCCCATCCGACCAGAACAATCACCCCGCATCTTCAAGCGACTGCGATGTTTGTATCAGGAGCTTGCGGGGAGCGAGAGAAAGAATTACCCAGTCTTCACGATCCGCAATGACGATTTTGATATTGCTCAGGCGAAGATTCAGCGAATTGTTAAGGACGCCCTCTCCACAACCGAGAAGCCGAGTGCCCCACCCCTCGTTTCTTGAAGAGTGAGATTCCACGGTCGTCTCCCGCTTGGCATTTTTCGCTGACCCTGAAATGACCCTCGTCCCTAAGGTGCACCGATGATCCCCATCACCCACCCTTGTCGCAAAGTTGAGGCGCTTAGCGGGCGTCTGAAGTAGCCGAAGACGAGCACCGCGAGTCGGAGCCCTGAGCGCAGTCGAAGGGCCGCTGCCGAAATTGAGCTTGTACGGCGTCTGAGCCGTACGCCGAAATGCTGAGCTGGTCGAATGCATCCCCGCTTTTGCCGCCAGCCCTGAACGGAGCCGAAGGGGAAGCCGAAGGATACGCAAAAACAATTTGGCGCCCAGCAGCATCCACCCTGTCCAAAACGGGAACAGGACAGGCACCCTCCGCTCAAGTTCTGGGGGCAAACTCGTCGCGCGAGCGCTGCCGGCATAAGTCCCAACAAAGAGAGCGGTTTCCCCTCATTCCGTACATCTATGTACGTATATATCAGTATCGACAAAATGTTCCACGTGGAACACTTCTCCATTTTGCAAGCGACCTTTACTGACATCTTTCGCGGGCGAGGGCGCCCGCGCCACACTGAAAAGCGATCTGCATTTAGAACTAGTCGCTGCGGTAGGCGATCCACCACGACAGAAATAAAATCGGGATTGTGGCCGCCACCGCCCACCACAGCGGCAAGACGAAATCCGCTAATAAACCCAGCACTGCGAAGACTGTCCAGAACATCTTGCGCTGCATAATCGCATTGTAGTCGCAGCTCCGCGAAGACCTGTGGTCACATAGACTATTTACTTACAAGATCACATTTGGCACCGACGCTTTCCCGTACAATGATGCTCTCAGCGCCGCTGGCTGGGAGTGCTGTCGTCGCGGAGAGTTAACTGAGGCGAAGGCATTCGCGATGGCTCGCCGATATCTGCACGACAAATGGGTGGTGTCCTAACTTCATAAACCACAAAGGACACGAAGTTACACGAAGGGCACCTTTTGAAGTTACACGAAGGGGCACCTTTTACGGTTCCTTTCGTGTCCTTCGTGGTTAAATTCGGACACTATCGACAAATGCGGAACGGATCTATCTCGGGGGCGGCCGCCAGAAGAAGAAGGTAGGGTTCACTGATATGGCGAGTTCCAAAAATGCGGTGAATAGGAAGGGCCGGACGAGAAGAACCTCCGGGGCGACAAAGGTAACCCTCTTTAAGCAAAAAGGTGTGGCTAGGCAACCGGCCTCGCCAGCTGTCCTCCGGTACGTCCCATGGAGCGCGGTCGAGTTGGAAGATTTGAATTCGCTTCTCCAGCGCCAATTCGTCGTCGGCCAGAACATCATGTTGGCACGTGTCCTGCTGAAGAAAGGTTGCATCGTGCCCGAGCACAGCCACGTCAACGAGCAGATCACCTACGTTCTGGAAGGTGCGCTGAAGTTCTGGATCGACAGCAAAGAAATCGTTGTGAACGCGGGCGAGGTTCTGACGATTCCTCCCAACATGCCGCACAAAGCCGAGGCATTGGTCGATACTGTAGACCTTGATGTTTTTAGTCCACCGCGGGCTGACTGGATCAACAAGACCGACAAATATCTGCGCAGCAAATAGACAAGCTGCTGCGCGAACTGGATGATCGATCACCCAATCTCCGCGCCTGGAATCGAGCCCAGCCTCTCGCGTCTGCGGTGTATCGGCTGCGGTGCTGTCCACGCTACCGTTGAGCAAGATTTCCGCTGTCCTGATTGCAGCGACCTGCTGGAAATCTTCTACCCCGATTGGCAGAACCGGGGCACAATGCAGACTACGGCGCCCGATTTGGAAGCCCTGAAGCCGCTCTGGCAACAAAGAAAGACATCTCGGCTTGCAATCGATGAAAGCGGCGTCTGGCGTTTCCGCGAACTTCTGCCTGCGCTGCGCGACTGGAATGCGGCCACCACCCTACGCGAAGGGAACACTCCTGTTTACGAGCTTCCTTCTTGCGCCCGCATCACCGGTGTGGAGCAGCTTTACGCCAAACACCAGGGCATGAATCCGACCGGCTCGTTCAAGGACACGGGCATGACCGTTGCCGCATCCTTCGCACGTCAGAACGGATACCGCTGGGTGGCTTGCGCCTCCACCGGCAATACTTCCGCATCCATGGCCGCTTATGCCGCACGTGGGGGAATGCGTAGTCTGGTGTTGATTCCGGAAGGCAAAGTCTCCTGGGGCAAGCTTTCTCAGGCGCTGGACTACGGCGCTGTCACTTGTCAGTTGCGCACTGATTTCGATGGCTGCATGCAGGCGCTGAACGAAGTTGTCAAGCGCATGCCAGTTTGTCTTCTAAACTCGGTAAATCCTTACCGGATCGAAGGGCAGAAGACCGGCGCGATTGAGCTTCTGGAGCAACTTGATTGGCAAGCGCCCGATCACGTCATTGTCCCGGGCGGCAACTTGGGAAACGCTTCGGCACTTGGGAAAGCCTTTCTGGAACTGCTGGAGCTGGGCTTGATATCGCGATTGCCGAAGCTCTCGGTGATACAGGCCGAGGGAGCGAATCCGCTGGTACGCTGCATTCGCGAACACGGAGGCAAGGAGTTGATTCCGGTCCAAGCTGAGACCATGGCGACCGCACTTCGTATTGGCAATCCTGCGTCATGGAGGAAGGCGGTGCGTGTACTTGAAGCCACCGGCGGGGCAGTCGAACAAGTAAGTGAAGTCGAAATTGCGCAGGCGAAGGCTGAAATCGGAGCCGACGGGATTGGCTGCGAGCCCGCTTCGGCAGTGACGCTCGCCGGGCTGAAGAAGCTGGTCAAACAGCGGTTCGTTAAAACACAGGAAACCGTGGTCCTCATATTAACCGGCCACTTGCTCAAAGATCCCGAGTTCACCCTGAAATTTCATCGCGGAGATCTCTTCCGAGGGACAGAACACGAGCTGGAAGCGGCGGTGCTCGCGTCGCATCAACGGGCTCCGATCATTCTGGAGCCCAATGTTGATGTCATCGTAAAAACACTGGAGCAGGCGGAGAAGAACGGTCCGACGAAATAAAAAGGTCGTGGCTACGAAGCGAGCTACGGCAGGTCACGGCTTCACCCGTGCCGTACAGGGTTCAGAAAAATGTGTTTTTTAGCCCCTGAGGGACGAAGGTTCGCCATCTTCAACGGATTATTCAGGAATGCGCCACAAAACCTCTCTACAGCTTGCTCTTCCTGCCACCTCAGCTAACTTGGGGCCGGCCTTTGACGCAGCAGCCCTGGCGCTGAAGCTCTATCTCAAAGTTCGCGCCACTCCCGCGGCGGAATTCTCAATTGTGGCGCACGGCCGTGATGCGCAACTCTGTGCTCAGCTCGAAAACCACCTGATTCTTAATACCTACCGCGAGGTTCTGCAATCAGAATGCGAGGAGATCACGCCGCTGGCGCTCCGCATCACCAATGAAATCCCGATCGGCAAAGGATGCGGTTCGTCGGCGGCCGCTCGCCTCGCCGGCATTGCGCTCGCTGTCCATTTCAGCGGGCTGCCGTGGACTGATAGCCGAATCGTAGGCGAAGCCTCCCGCCGTGAGCACCATCCCGACAACGCTGCTGCCTGCTGGGTGGGCGGTCTTGCTTTGGCGCGCATGGCTTGCGAGAACCAAGCACAGGTGGTGCGGGTGAAACCCAAAGGGAAATGGCCGCTGATGGTTGCCATTCCTGGAGAAACTCTGTCCACGGAGGAGGCACGACAGGTCTTGCCGGCTAAATACTCACGCGCCGATGCGGTCGCGAATGTGCAGAATTCAATGCTCCTCCTGGCTGCATTCATTGAAGCTCGGCATGACCTGCTCGCCGCTGCCTTAAATGATCGGTTCCACCAGCCTTATCGGGCTTCTTTGTGCCCACTTCTGCCGGCGTTGACGAAGCTGGTCGGAAGCCGAGGAATTCTGGGAGTTGCCCTGAGCGGCGCTGGCCCCTCAGTTCTGATTTTTCTGGATCCGAAAGTTTCTCCAAGCAAAGTGCGGCAAGCAATCCGCTCTCATCTCAGAACGCGTCACCTATCAGCCGAGTTGCTGGAGAGCGCGATTACCCACCAAGGAGCGCGCGATGCACGGGACTGGAACCGTAAGCGATAGCCTTAAACGGCAGTTCGCCTGAGTCAATCGGTTTGACCCGGAATTGAAGGGGGATAATTTCGCCGCCCACTACTTCGCCGCGATGCGCTCATAACATTGAAGAGATGTCTTTGAAAGCTCACGCCAGGATCTCTGGCGACTCGATCTGGATAAGAATTCACCGCCATCATGAAATCTTGGACTTCACGCCGGAAATCACTTTTGTCAGGAGAATGTGCGAGGGTCGACGAGCGCGCACGGCTTTTGCTGGTTTTCATCTACTCCTCCCACCTTCGCCAGCTCGCCCCCAGCAGTGGCAAAATGACGGACCAGCCGCGTTCTGGAGATGGAGCCTACCAATTGCTGTCCGGCAGCTTTTTCTCAGGAACGGTCATGCAAGGTACTCTCCAACCCACAGTCTGTAAATAGCACTAATAGGCTACTTTCGAACCCCTGGCGCCGGACGTCAGACCGGCGAGATGGCCACGGCTTGGCGGGCCGCCACCCAACCGTACATACCTGTAATCTCTCCGTCACCTGCGGCTTGCGGGCGGAATGATTCCGTTCATACGAAGATATTCCACCATTTGACCATAGTGGTCGAAACAGTGCCCCACCGTCAGGGTCGCCATACCCAGACGCGTGACCGTCCCCTCGCCGAAAGGACTCTTCATCGGTTCAACCACGTTCTTGTCATCGATGGTCGCGACTGCCTTATGCACATAGGCAAAGGAATCGTTCAGATATTTTAGGATTTCAGCTTTGCTCTTCACCGAATCGGGTCCATTCTCGTCTTTTCCGACTTCCGTCGGGGGTTTTTCGCCCAGGATCGCGGCGCTGAATTCGTAATTGGACGCCGCCACGTGCTTTACTTGCTGAGCGAATGTGCGCACGCCTTTGAATTCGCCGCTGGTGGGTGCAAAGGAGTATTTGTCCTCCGGCATCGCTTCTGCGGCTGGTACGAACTCTTGTTCAACATTCTTGACGGCACGGTCCAGAACTTGCTGAATAGTGCGCCGTTCGGTGGTAGGTTTGGCAGCCGCTTGCCCGAGTGCAAGTCCGCTATAGGCCAGCAATATCAGAGGAGCAAAACACATTTTTTTCACGTAGTTCTCCTTCGATAACAACAATTACTCACAGTCAGTCGCGAACCACTGAGGGCGCCAGGTCCAGTTGCTGCGCCGTTAACCGATGTCGCCGTATGGTGGAAAGTCCCAGCACCAGGGAGAACGAGGCGAACATCAATGCGGCGGGAACTCCAACCCAAGTGGCCACCGCTCCCCAGAGCGCGCTGCCCAGCGCCATGCCTCCCTGCAGGACCAGCAGGTACATGGAAAGTGCCCGGGCGCGAAGCCAGGACGGAGACATCGTTTGCGCCGCCACGTTTAGGCAGGCAAGTATACCGATCCACGCGGTTCCAGCCGCAAAGAACACGGCACACAATGCGCCAAACATCTGGACACGCCCCGCTGCGAACGTCATGCCCGCGAACAGCAGAATCGCAAAGGCAACCAGACCATCGACCGAGAGTTTCTCTCTTAATCGTGGAAGAACTGCTGCTCCGGCCAGAGCTCCTAGTCCGAAGCTTGTCAGCAGCAACCCGTACCCGGTCGCTCCGTGGGGACGGGCAATGATAGGCAATAGAGCGAGTACTGACGTCGCGGCAAAGCTGAAAGCCCCCGTCCGGATCAGCACGGATTTCACCAGCGGCGCGCCACGCACATAGTGGATACCCGTCCACATGGCTTCCAAAACCCGCCCGGTTTTCACTTCTTCGAGGTGCGGCCTCTTCCAGTGATACAGAAAAAAGATCACGCCGAAAAAAGATGCCGCATTCAGTAGGAAGGCCAGTCCCGAACCGGCCACTGCAACCACCGCTCCGCCCAGTGCAGGGCCCACCGCGCGGGCCACGTTGAACCCGGCGGAATTCAGGGCCACTGCCGAGGTGTGCTGGTCGGCCGAAACAATCTCCGGAGTAATGGCCTGCCAAGCGGGATCATTCATCACCGCGCCCAACCCAAGCAGGAAGGTGAATAACAAAAGCGTCCACGGACCCACGTAACTGCGCAAGGTCAAGATGCCCAGTGTGCCCGCAGCCAGCACCATCCAGCCCTGCGTGATCAGCAGAAGCCGGCGGCGATCCATCATGTCTGCCAATGCGCCTGCCGGCAAAATCACCAGGAACACGGGAAGCGTTGCCGCCGCCTGCACCAGGCTGACCATGAGCGGCGACATCGTGAGTTGAGTCATCAGCCAGCCCGCACCCACGTTCTGCATCCAGGTTCCGGTATAGGAAATGACGGCGGCGATCCAAAGAGAGCGGAACAAAGGCTCGCGCAAAGGCGCCCAGGCAGACCCGTTCCGCTTGGCGGGTATGCTTTCCGGGATCGGCACATTGACCGATTCAGCCATTGTTAATTGCTCGAAGCACCTTGCAATACAGCGGGTACGCTCTCTCCGAACGGCCACTCCCCGCTTCGCCATGCGCGGATCAGGTAAATGATCAACCCAGCGATCAGGATCACCGCAGCGTAACGGATTTCCTTGAGAAAATTTTTGCGAGAGATAAGTATGAAAATGAATCCGAAACTAGCGATCAGAGCTGGCAGCGGATACAGCCACATGCGAAAGGGGCGCGGCAACTCCGGCCGTCGAATCCTGAGCACAATTACTCCGATCGCCTGAATCAGGAACTGCAGCATGATGCGAATCACTACCAGTGCCGCAATCACATCCGCCAAACGCAGGAAACAGAACACCGCCGCCACTCCGCCCAGAGCCAGCAGGGAGACATAAGGAAAACGATGTCGCGGGTGGACCCGCGCAAACTGCCGAAAAAAATTCCCATCGAGAGCGGCCGCATACGGCACTCGGGAGTATCCCAGCATGAGCGAGAAGACGGAAGCGAAAGCTGCCCACATGATCAGGCCGGTTACCACCCGCGCCGCCCACAGACCATAAATCCTCTGCATGAATACCGAGACCACATACAGACCGCTGTTCGATTGCCCGCTGTGAACCATGTCTTGCCAAGGCACCACGGCCAGGATGCTGATGTTCATCAGAATATATAGACCGGCGACGAGCAGAATGGAAAGCAGCAGTGCGCGGGGAATCGTCTTGCCCGGCTCCTTAATCTCGTCCCCTAGGAAGCAGACGTTGTAATAGCCCCAGTAATCGTAGGCCGCGATCAGCATCGCCCCGCCCAGGCCATTGAAGAAGTTTCGGGAGAGGGTGAACGCGCCCGGCGGAAAAGCGAACGCCTGGGCCGAGTTGAAGTGGGTCAATCCCGCGAAGATGATCCACCCAATCGTCCCCATGACACCAATCCAGAGCAGTTTGGAAAGCCAGCCAATGCTAGTGATTCGGCGGTACAAAAGCAGCACGGCAAAAATGCACACGACAATGGCGACGAAGGTACCTGGTGTCACCAGCCAACTAACCTGCAAAGATCCCAGCAAAGGGAGCCGCATACTCGCGTTATGCCCAGCGTAGATGTGCTCCAAACCAGGCCAGAAATAAGCTGCATACTGCGAAAGACCGATGCATCCCGAGGCGATGGAAAGTGGCGCACTGAATGAAAGCTGCCAGATAAATAGAAACGAAATCAGCCGGCCCAAACTCCTGGGCCCGTAAATTTCTTTTAGATAGCGGTACGACCCACCGGAGCCGGGCATGGCCGCTCCCAATTCTGCCCAGACCAGCCCGTCACACATGGCAAACAGCGCGCCCAGAATCCAGCCCAGCATGGCCTGTGGGCCGCCCATCGCGCTCACAATGAGCGGCATGGTGATGAACGGACCCACGCCGATCATGTCGATCATGTTCAACGCAGTGGCACCACTCAGTCCCACTCCGCGAATGAGTTGCGGTGTAGTTTGATCGCCCGCGCTTTGGGTTGAAGGCTGCATCGCAGCAATACAGAAACGAACGGCCAACGAACTAACGACTAACGGCTAACGGCTAACGGCTAACGGCTAACGGCTAAGGACTGCCTTTCTCATGTCCCGCACTCAGCATATTCACATACAACCGAACCGCGCCCGGTACTCCGGCCGGCAACTGCCGGAAGAACGCGTACCCGGTGTAGATGTACGTCCCTTTACCGTACTGCGCCCGCAGCAGCCCACCCTTCTGCGCCTGTTCTCCCGGATCATGCGATGAAAGCAGCGGCTTGAAGTTGTTGTCCCACTGATCCATGAAATAAAGGCCGCGCTCCTGCACCCAGCCATCGAAATCTCGTTGCGTAATCTGGTTGGGAAAATGAAACACGCTATCGTCCGCCACCAGAATTTCTACCGGCGCTTCTTCCACTGAAACGCGTGCGCGGCTGAGTTGCGCCGGGAACGGAGTAAAACCACCTTTGTTGAAGTCGCCCACACCCGTGTTGTACTGCACGATCAACGTGCCTCCCGAAGAGACAAAATCAAGCAGGCGCTTGTTATTGGCAGCGACCTCTTTATGTGTGTCGTACGCCCGGATTCCCAACACGATCGTTCCGTACCGGCTCAAATCCTCGCTGGTTAGCTTTTCCGCGGGAATCAGCGTGACGTCCATCCCCAGCTGCTTAAGCACGGTGGGAATGTCATCGCCAGCCCCCATGATGTAGCCGACCTTTAAACCTGGCGGAATCCTCACATCCACAATGCTTATTCGCTGAATGGCCGGCTGGTAGTAATAGAAGGTGTCGAGGTCCTCGCGCGTGACCACGCTGTAACCCTCGGTGAACCGCGCACCGCCTGACTCAAGGGCGGCCCGAATTTGCGCCCGTCCTTCCCTCAAGCCTGAGGGTAAAACCTTGAACTCGAAGTCCCGCTTCTCACCACGATGGCTGAATTCCGACGGGAGCTCCGACGGTTCAACAAACCACCCTTGCGGTGGCTCCAGCCGCAGAGTTTCTTTCGCAGGCGCATTCAGGTTGTAGCTCACGCCCACAGTCACATGAGTGCTGGAATTGCCTGCGACCGGAATCACCTGCGTACCCGGCTCTAGCATGACGGAAAAAGCCGGCGTCACCGCCAGCGTCGGGCTGCGCTCGCGCCCAGCATCATCAACAAACGGCACAGCCACTGGAACCGAAATACGGCCGCTCTCGCCGCCGCCGCCACGCTTCATCTCGTGCCCAAAAAGATTCAAGCCTGATTCTTTCGCGGCTATGAAGTACTTG
>QIAR01000255.1:13090-18877 GCA_003225595.1 Acidobacteriota bacterium
CCTCCCTTACCTTTATAGACATCCTTAATCCATGCTCGGGGAGCCTCGATGGAGACATCCTGAATCTCGATGGGAAACTTCGACCCGTTATGAAACTTCGGGATTACGGTGAACTTTTGTCCAGGTGAAACGACCGTCAGCGCCTCTTGTTCCCGTGGAATGCTCGAGCCCGGGCCCATGGGCGGCGCGACCTCAGCACTTAACGAAGTATTGAGCGCCAGGTTTACTGCCGCTTCACACTGCTGTTGCTTGTCGCGAAGATGAGTCAGCAGCTCCAATCTATCCGCCTCACTGAGGTTGCTGTGTTCCAATCGGTCGGTTAAGTCATCAAGCAATCGCAGCACTACTATGAGTGCTGTGGCCGCACGACTCCGATCTTTTTCACTACCGTCTGTGGCCTGATCAACTTTCTTGGCAATGTCCACCAACGCGGGCCGCAAAAAAGGAATCTTCGCTTCCTCCGCTCCCAGCCGTGAAGCCAAGCCCGGCAACGACGTATCGATCCCATCGAAGAACCCATGCTCGTGCCCATCTTTATCAGTTGCTGGCGGCAGCAGCGAATCCACCAGCTTGTAGTAAGTGAAGCGATCGCCCGGTTCCACTGACCAGCCACCCGCGCCCTGCGAAAGCTGGTGCTTTAGACCCTGCATAGCGAACTGCACGTAAGACATGCCTAGCGCCGGGCTCACTTCTCCCGTATTCAGCTTGACAGTGTAGTTTTCAGCTGGACACGTACTCGCCCCAAACCCGCAGACGTTACCTACATACAGCTTCTTCGCCTGCCATGGTTGCAGTCCTTCCGCGATTTGCTCTGGAAAGCGCTTCGGATCAGCCGCCGCGCGAAACGCCTCTTTCGTAAGCATGGCCGACGCCTGATGATGGCCGTGCCCATCTCGATCCGTACCCGAAAAGCGCGCCACCAGAACATCCGGACGAAAGGTTCGAATCACCCGCACCATATCTCCCAGTGCGATATCGTGACCTTTCCATTTCTGAAACGTCTCTTCCGGATTCTTGGAGTAGCCAAAATCCGCCACCCGCGTGAAGCGTTGCTCGACGCCGTAGTAGCGGTCCGACGCCAGCAGCTCCAGCGTACGCAAAACCCCTAGCACATCGAATAGGTTGCTGCCTAATTTGTTCTGCCCGCCTTCACCGCGGGTCAGGGTTAACAGAAGCGTAGCGACCCCGTGGCCTCGCGATTCGAGTGTCAACATGCCGCCATCCTCGTCATCCGGATGCGCAGTGGTTTGCATCAAGCGTGCGGTCGTACTGAGGCGAAGCAACATTTGCTTCAGCCCAGCGACCCCAGAATCCTGCGGAAGAGGATCTACAGGACTGACTTTGTCTCCGGCCGTGTGAGCCGTTCCGGTTACGAGCAAGAATCCGACAAGGAAGACGGCCGCTAGGGCTCGCGACACGCAAAGGCGCAAACCCCGCTGGAGAATGCCCCTCGGTTGAGAATCTTTCATGCCAGGTGGGATGATTTTCTTCGCAATAGGAAGCAAAGTGTTTCCTGGTCGTGAGGTCTTCTGTTGGACTGTTTTACCGACGAACCGTTAGCACAACTTCGGTATTGGCAAGCCGCGGGCCTCAATGATTACGGGAGGCTATGAACTTCCGCTGGCACTCATTGGCCGCGGTAAGCAACTGATCGTATTCCGTGCTGCCACGCAGCTTCGACAACAGGGGATCCATCTGCAACGCGGTGGTGGCGCAATAATTCTGCTCCACCGCGCGGCGCAAGAATTTCAACGCGGCCTCGCGCTTTCCACAGTAAGCGAGAATCGTGCCTTGATAATACTTCAGCTCGGGGTCGCGCTCGGGTAGCAGATTGCTTTCTGCCACCCCGGCAAGTTTGTCGACTTCAGCCGCAGGCCGGTTTTCCAGGCAGGCTCGCAGGAACTCACGCATCCATGGGGGATTGTCGGTCATGCGCTGCAGGGCTTGACGGGCGTCGTCGACCCTACCCGCCCGCAATAGCACGGATACCGTCACCGCGTTTGACAATTCGGAGTTCGGATCCAAACGCAGGTATTCAAGCGCGCGCTCACTTTTCCCAGCTTCCATAAATGCGAATGCGCAAGAGCGGAAGATGTAATTGCCAGGATCGATGCCGATAGCGATATCGCACTCGCGCTGTGCTTCTTCCAGCATGCCTACATACCGGAGCACAAACGCAAGAGAAAAATGAGCCATCGAATTTTCCGGGCGGCGCCGGACCAGGTCTTCTGCGTCTTTGTATGCCTTAGTCAGTTGCCCGTGCTCTACGTGATTCTGTAGCAGATATGCCGCGGCGGGAACGCGGCTCGGCTCCAGCGACAACACGCGTTCGTAGGCGGCATCGGATTTCTGATAGGCTTCCTCCCCTCCGCCGGCATAAATGGCGTCGAAGTAGTATCGCAGCCCTAATGCCTCCCAAGCCGGGGCGTAGGTCGGGTCGAGAGCCACGGCTCTTTCTAACATGGCAATGGCGTCTTTGTTTGGACCGGGGTCGTGAGACACTGCCACACTGCGCAGATAGAGGTCATAAGCTTGCTGATTGACCGGGTACGTGCTCGTATCCATTGACCCGCCGGCAGCCCCCAGCGCCGGAAGTAAGCCCTCTCGAACCTTTGTTGCCAGGTCTGCTTGTAGCCCAATCAGATCGTTTGCAGCCGAAGTGACCGTTGTCTGCCACAGCAGCCTGTTGTCTTTCACTTCGATTGCTTCTGCTGTGACAATGAGCTTGTCGCCCTCACGAATGAAATGCCCCGTCAGTACATTCGCCACATGTAACTGCCGTCCGGCCTTCTGGGGATCAACATCCGGTCCAACATATTTCTGGGTAGTAGTTGACGGGCGAATTTCCAGAAAGCGGGTGTAGGTGAGGGCATTCGCGATCTCGTCCGCCAGGGCGAACCGTAGATAGTCGTTGGCCGCATCGTTATTCATGTTTTGTAGCGGGAGAACTGCAATCGTGTTCCGGCTCGTGACGGCCGCGCTTCCCCCAGCCCGGTGTTTCACCCACCATGTGCCTACGGCAGCAAGCACCACGATCAGCACTCCCGTTACGCCCAGCAGCAGATAGGTCTGAAGCCTGCTCCAACGCTGGAAAGTATGCGCGACTACGTGCAGTTTCGATGCTTCTTGCGCACCGGTCTTCACCAATCCAGACTCTGTTTCTTTCCTCAGCCTTTGTAGATCGGACCTTATCTCACCGGCACTTTGATAACGCTTATTCCGGTCCTTCTCCATCGCCTTGCCGATGATGCCTTCAAGCTGCGTCGGTATGTTGGAATTGATAGCCGTGGGCGCCGGCGGTTTCCGGTGCAGCACGGCATCCAGAGTGGTCACAACATTCGTGCCCGTGAACGGCTTCTTCCCGGTAGCCATCTCGTACAACACGACACCGAAAGAAAAAATATCGCTGCGTGGATCCAGCCCTTCGCTGCGCGCCTGCTCGGGCGACATGTATACGGCGGTGCCGGGAATCACTCCCACAGCGGTCAAAGAATCTTCAATCGGTGTATCGGTTTCGGTGGCAAGCTGCTTGTCCCGCGCCAGCTTCGCCAATCCGAAGTCCAGGACTTTGGCCTGCCCGTGTTTCGTCAGAAAAATGTTGGCTGGTTTTATGTCGCGATGAACGATGCCCTTCGCGTGGGACGCCGTCAGAGCGTCGGCTGTCTGTACCGCGATCTCGAGGATTTGATCCAGATCCATGGGCTTGCCCCGGATGCGCTCCTTCAGGCTCTCACCCTCGAGCTTTTCCATCACGATAAAGGGATGGCCATTATTGTCCTGAACATCGTGGATCGTGCAGATGTTGGGATGATTCAGCTGCGATGCAGCTCGCGCCTCGCGCTCGAAACGGTCGAGCGACTTGCGATCTCCAAGGAGATTTTCGGGAATGAACTTCAGCGCGACGTGGCGGCCCAGGCGGACGTCCTCGGCCTCATACACGACTCCCATGCCACCGCCACCGAGTTTTCCCAAAATGCGGTAGTGGGAGATCGTCTGACCAATCATGGGCAGGCTTGCTCCTATCGGCGGTAATGTTAGGCCCCATCTTCGGCCCGGTCAACCGGTAACCCTGTGCAGGGACGGACGCCCTCGCCCGTCCAGCATATCCATATTGGACACGATTCAGTGGTCCAAGTACAGCCCCGCTGACGATCCTACCCACTCCATGTCGCGGTTGTGGTCCACGCCCATCATCAGGCCGCGTCCCATGCGCAGGATGGTCAACACCGGCAGAAGCTCGTCCAGCCAGATGTACATGACACGAACTTCCACCTTGGTTCTGCCAAATGGAGTGTCGATCATTGGCTCAAAATGCAACCTTTCCTGAAGGATATATTGCGACCGCTTATCCGCTGGAGCCGCAGCGATGTCGTATTTGCTGGGCGCGATGATGACCCCCGTCCCAGCGAATGAGTACAGCGGTTTCAGGGCATAGTTTTCGAGGTCGGGTGGGATCGGATCGAGCTTATCCAGGAACCAGGTTTTGGGCACGGACTCGTGTTGGAGGTAGGGAATGGAATACTTGCTGATCCGAAAATACCAGTTCGGATGTCCCGCCCACTCCAGGTCGAGATCGTCACGAAGATCAATTCCCAGCTTGACCCCCTTGCGTTCCAGTTCATCCACAATGGCGCGGTTGTAAATGCGCCGGATCGGCACACGCTTTCCGCCGTTTTCATAAAAGAGGCGGTTGCCTGCTTTCTTGACCTTTGTGATGCAAACGGTTCGTATTCCGAGCATCTTCTGTGTGAGCAGAAAGTCCGGCAGTGTCTTCTGATGCAGCGGATCAATATCCATTAGGATGACATTCTCAGGATCGTGATCCCCAACGATCGCGCGCCGCAGGAGCTTGAGGTAGGACGCCTCGTCCAATCCGCTGAGCAAGTATTTCAGCCGGCCGTCCAGACCGAAGACGTCGATGTAAGTCTGCGCCAAAGCGGTCTGATAAGCATAGAGAGAAGGGAAGGCCTGTAACTCCACCAGTTTCGGTTGCAGTTCCCCCTCGTTACCGCGCACCAGCCCGAAATCAACCTGCACAAACATTGGATGCGGAGCCTCGCGCGGCACGTTGAACTCCGGCGGGATCGACTCATTGGAGATAGAGCGGTACTCGCGGTTCTCGACTAACTGATGGACTATTTCCTTGCCATAGTCTGACATCTGGTCGACCAGCGACTTCGGAAGAAAGCAAGGGGTTTCCGACAGTCGGAACTTGATAGGAGTGCCACAGCGTTCTTCCATGCGCTTGAGGAGCGACTGATATTTGTCCGGCGTGTAATTCTCGTTGAACTGCCTGCGCAAGGAAGGAATCATGACTGTGAGGCGCGGGCGCCCTCGCCCGCGGATTGATCTACTTCCTCTTACACCTTCAACATTTCATCTCATCTTAACTTTGTCATCCTGAGCAACTGGGATCGTTCGCTTACCAACGATCCCAGGAGTCGAAGGATCCCTATTCCCATCACAAAATTCGGCATTCACAAACAGGAAATCGCCTACCTACGCCTCCAGCAAAAACTGTCCACTTTGCATGATCTGCTCGCCATCCACCCAGATATCAAAGTTCCTTCCAACCACATCGATATGCGTGGAGGAATACCACTCAGCGCCGGTGTGCATGCCATACGGATTGCCGAAGGCGATGTGTGCTCCCGGGTACTTTTCATCCTGGAGAATCTGTCCGATCACATCCTTCAACTCGATATTAGTGCCAATGGCGAACTCGCCCACAACATCGCTGTTCTCATCCGTGTGGGTGCATCGCCAGAAGTCGGCCTCCAGTTCACG
>QIAR01000797.1 GCA_003225595.1 Acidobacteriota bacterium
ATAACATCGGCTTGATCGGCCAGAAGCTGCTCAATGGACTTGGCCTGATCAGCTATAAGCTGCTCTGTGACTTTGGCATGATCGGTTATAAGCTGCTTCGTGGCTTTGGCTTGATCGGAGAACCGTTTATCCATTTCTTCTCTTTGTTCCGTAAAAAGCTTCTCCATGTCTTTCTTTGTCACTGACTGGAGAGAGCCCTCGGACTGGTGTCTTGCTGAGTTTGGTTTGGGCATGGAAGGCGGGTTAGATGACTAGGTACTCTCAGTATAGGGCTGCGGCGGGAACTGTCAAAGGAAGGGCTGGGGATGAACCAACACGTATCATCATGCAGAACGCCATGATTCTTCGACAGGGCGTCGTTGTACCTCGGGACTCCTCGAGAACAGTGACATCACAACAGAGTCCAGACCAAGTTTCCGGCTTGGCGACCATCCGAGAGTTGATCAGTTCAGTCAGGCCTGAACCCACCCTTCTGTGAGTTAGAAGCTCACCAAATCCTGCAAGGCTCCGCCCTCACCATCGTGTCCCCCTTCCTGCAGCCGTATGCCTTCGCAAAAGCCGGCATGTTGCTCACCACGCCGTTGACGCGCCATCTCCCGGGTGAATGCCCATCGTCACGCGCCAGCTCCCGTGCCTTCTGATCGGTTATATTCATGCATCGCCACTGCGCCCAACCCAAGAAGAAGCGCTGCTCCGGCGTGTAGCCATCGATCAACGCAGATGAATGCGGCTCTGCCTCAAAGGCCATGTGTGCAAGCTGCAGGCCGCCATTGTCAGCTATGTTTTCGCCCAGCGTCAGCTCCCCGTTGACTTTGACGCCATCGACAGCCGGATATAGCGAATATTGCCGCACAAAGCACGCCGCCCGCACGTTGTAATGCTGCGCATCCTCTGCCGTCCACCAGTTGCGCATATTGCCCTCACCGTCGAATTGGTGGCCCTTGTCGTCGAAGGCGTGACTCAATTCGTGGCCCATCACCGCTCCCGCCAGCCCAAAATTCACTGCGTCATCCATTTGCCCATCAAAAAACGGCGGCTGCAGAATCCCTGCCGTAAACACAATCACGTTCAACGGATTGTCGTGGTATCCCTCTACGCCCTGTACTAATTCGTAGAACTCGCCCCGATCCACCGGTTTCCCGATCTTGGCCATCTGCCGCCGGAACTCAAATTCCTTGCCGCGCAGCGCATTGCCTAGCGCATCGCCGCGCCGGATCTCCAGCCGCGAGTAGTCGCGCCAACGGTCCGGATATCCAATCATCGCCCGCAGCAGTTCCAGCTTGCGCAGTGCTTCTCGCTTAGTGCTCGCATCCATCCATGTGCTTTGCTCGATGTCATTCCTGAATGCCTGCTTGATGCGGCCTAACATCTCCAGCACCTTCTGCTTGCTCGATGCCGGAAGATAGCGCTGCGCATAATCTTTTCCCACCGCCTCACCCAAGTCGCGATTGGTCAAATCGGTGCACTGCTTGGCTCGTGATGCCTGCTCCCTCACGCCCGCCAGCGTGCGCTGATAGAAATCGAATTCGGCATCGCGAAATTCGGCATCGCGATAGCGGTTCGGCAGTACCGGGTTCGCCACCCGTGCCAGTTCCCATCGCAAATAGCTCTTCCATGCCTCAATCGCCGTCGCCTTCATCAACTCGCCAATCGCCTGCATGTACTTCGGGATCGCAACGTTAATCTGTCCCATCGGTGCGAATCCGATTGCCGAAAAATATTCCTTCCATCGAAATTCGGGCGCTAGCTTCTCCAGTTCTGCCAACCCCATGAGGTGATACCAGGCCTTCCGGTCGCGCCGTTCTACTGGTGTCAGTTCGGTCCGCGCCAGTGCAGTCTCAATCTTCATCACATCTTCGGCTGCTGCCTTCGCCTGCTCGGGACTCTCGCCCAGCAGCCTGAATTCGTTTTCCAAGTGCGCTCGATATTCCGCACGCGCCTTCACTAATTCTGTGTCTTCGGAGGTGTAGTACCCCGGCTCCGGCAGGTTCAATCCGCTCTGGTCCAGATATGCGATGACTTGCGTGGCATCCTCCAGCTTCTGGTCCGCGCTCATCGAGAACAGTGCATCGGAGCCAAAACCGTGCAGCCGTGCAACTTCATTCGCCAACTCGCTGGGATTGTTGATTGCACTAATCCGCGCCAACTCCGCCTGTAATGGCTCCAGGCCCTTGGCCTCAATCGTCTTCTCATCCATGCACGAGGCGTAATAATCGCCGATCTTCCGCTCATCCGTTGTGGCGGGCTCGGTGGCCGCCCGCTCCAAGATCTCGCCTACCCGTGTCTGGTTTATTTCTCGCATCTGCTGGAATACCGCCGAGTAGGGGCGGTCGGCAGGAATCGGATTTCTCTTGAGCCACCCGCCGCACGCATACTGGTAAAAGTCCGCGCAGGCATCGGCGCTCATGTCCACCGCGTGGATGTCGAACTTCAGCTTGTCGCTGGTTTGTGCGCCACAGCGGCCGGAAATCAGTGAGATCAGGAGAAACGCGACCGGAGCAATCCGCATTTTGTATGGGTGGGGTATCCGCTTGACTCAGGGAATGCCTACATCTTGTGGTCGCGCGGATCCAATTCCGGCGGACTACAGAGCATGTCACCCACCTTGTATGAATTTATCTATTGCCCTGGACGTTGTTGCATCTGGGGCTAAATGGCGTCTTTAGGCAGCGGTCTCTTCCGCCTTGGTAAGCGCACAAGCTGGGTGGCGGCACTCACACGCAATCTCTACGTCCTCTGATCCCGCTTCCTCGCAAGATTGCCCGCAGTACTCTTGACCTGCAGGAACTACGCAACGGCATGGTAGGTGAGCGCATGTGTTCTGCTCATTCT
>QIAR01000289.1 GCA_003225595.1 Acidobacteriota bacterium
GTTTTGCAGAACGTAACAGTGTCAGCGAAACATCCGCGCGCAATGTGGAATGAAGAGTCAAGGGCGGCGCCAGCATCATGCCGCGGGCGAGTTCTTCCCTGGTCACTCCAGCCAGGTTCAACGCCGTGCGTTGTCCTGCGATCGCCTGCTCCGCAGCCTGTCCATGGACCTGCACACCGCGCACCCGTACTCGCCTGCCGCTAGGGAAAACTTGCAGCTCTTCTTCTTTGCGGATTGTCCCCGACACCAGCGTGCCCGTTACTACTGTACCGAAGCCCTTCATGCTGAACACACGGTCAATGGGCAATCGCACCATGGCAGCCGAGTCTTTGGCTGGCACTTCTGCCGTAACTTCCACCAATGCTCGCTTGAGTTCCTCGAGCCCCTCGCCTGTGAGCGAACTGACCGCGACGATGGGCGAATTTGCGGGATCAAGAAACGAACCGCGCAGGAAGTCTTCGACTTCAAGACGGACTACTTCGAGCGTGTCTTGGTCCACGAGATCCGATTTCGTCAGCACCGTAATCCCGCGGCGCACCGAAAGTAGCCGGCAGATATCGAAATGTTCGCGCGTCTGCGGCTTGATCGACTCGTCCGCCGCGATCACCAGCAGCACCAAGTCAATTCCTCCGATGCCGGCCAGCATGTTGCGCACGAATCGTTCATGACCAGGGACATCTACGAAGCCCAGGCGCAGGAGATCGCCACTGTGTGCGGGCAGTTCCAGGTGGGCAAAGCCGATATCAATGGTGATCCCACGCCGCTTCTCTTCTTCCAGACGATCGGCATCAATACCTGTGAGTGCCTTGACCAGCGCGGTTTTGCCGTGGTCGATGTGCCCAGCGGTACCTACGATGACCGATTTCATCCGCAAGACAGTATAGTCGGGGCACTGCAGCCGGTAGTCGATGGTCCTGGGATGGTGGACGTTTATCGTTGGTCGTTAGTCGTTGGGGCTAACCCGCAAGGCGATGCTATTGCCATCGCCGCGCTATTGCCATCAATGTTCGCTGGCGCTGCTTGAGCAGTACGAAGACAGTCCGTACGCTTTTGCGCCTACGCCTTCGCTTCGGGTCCGGATGGCTTGATGGCAGAACAACAAACGGGACGGTAGGGTTGGCCAATACCACGGCACCGCTGCCTGTCTTAGCCCCCTAGATCACATTTGCCATTCGAGCGAAGCGAGAATCTGCCTCTTTCCAGATCCAGATCATGTGGGGACGGGCGTCCCAGCCCCGTCCAGGCCGAGCAAAGCTCGGCTCCGCCTTAGATGCGCCCCGAAGAGCGCACCGCCATCCCCAACTCAGACACCTGTACCGTGGAAGAGCCATGAGGATACACGTCTTAGCCCCCGAGACGGTGACGCGACCGCACAAGAGAGATTGCGCTTTCGCATGAACACGAACCAGATGACCTTCGCCACCTCTCCAGCGTGGGTTCTCGGCGTGGTCCCTCAGCGTGCTTCTTCAGCGTGCTTCCTCCGCCGTGGAAGAGCCGGCCTTCAGGCCGGCGTCCGCCCCACCCCTCCTCCCATTTGCCGTTTCGAGCGAATTCCAGATCCCGATTATGTGGGGACGGGCGTCCCCGCCCGTCCAGGCCGAGCAAAGCTCGGCTCCGCCTTAGATGCGCCCCGAAGAGGGTATCGCCATCCCCAACTCAGATACCTGTACCGTGGAAGAGGCAAGGGGATGCCCGTCTTAGCCCCCGAGACGGTGACGCGACCGGGCAAGAGACATGGCACCTTCGCATGAACACGAACCAGATGATCTTCGCCACCTCTTCAGCATTGGTTCTCAGCATGGGTTCTCGGCGTGGGTTCTCAGCGTGGTCCCTCAGCGTGCTTCCTCAGCGTGGTTCCTCCGCCGTGGAAGAGCCGGCCTTCAGGCCGGCGCCCACCCCCCTCACGTTTGTCATTTCGAGCGAAGCGAAGAATCTGCCTCTTTCCAGATCCAGATTATGTGGGGACGGGCGCCCCCGCCCGTCCAGGCCGAGCAAAGCTCGGCTCCGCCTTCGACGCGCCCCGAAGAGCACACCACCATCCCCAACTCAGGTACCCATATCGTGGAAGTCTCCCAGGCCCCCATAGATCCATGAAGATTTCAACTCTGGCCTATCTGCTGACGATGGGGATGTTCGGGATGTTCGCATAGAAGAATCATGGCCGATGATTGGGTCGAATCATGCTCGTCAGTTTGACGGTTCTTGCCCAGCAGCCGAAGGTGCTCGCGCCGCACAGGCCCATTGCGCCTCGAGTGCCTAAATCGCTAGAACAGCATGAACCAGGAGTGCTGCGGTCGCTGGTTGGAGGCTTGTGGATGATCGATGCGAATCGCAAGGCGTCGATATATCTAAGAAATGGCCTAGAGACGTCTTCGCTTACAGCAACGCCGAGCTTGTATCTTAGCAACGGAGCAAAGTATCAATTGGCTCCAGTTACGTTGGAGGCGTCTGGAACGGCAGTGATCAGCGTCAATGAAGCTCTTCGCCAGAAAGGGATTTCGCCTTGGGCTATGCTGTCGGGCTATGTTGAAGTTGAGTATACGTGGGCGTGGGATCCTCTCTGTGTGACGGTAAGCAGCGTCGATCCTGTGCACAGCGTGATCTTCACTTATGGCCTCCAACCGTCGGTCGTGGCGGATCTTCGCTTTCGCATTTCCAAGCCAAAAATCGCAAGCATGTATTCGGTCGAGGGCATGTGGTGGAAGCCGGAAGCGGGCATAACAGGTTTCGTGGGATTGTCGAATACCACGGCCGAGCCTGTTGACGCTTGGGTGCAGGTCAGTGACAGCGAAAGCAAAACGCTCGGAGAGCACACCGTCCGCGTCTCACCGCATGGCACCAAGATCGTGACGCTGCGAGCATTGGAGCACGTGGCGGCGGGCAGCACCGGCGGGTTGAGAGTTCTGCATACAGGAACCGAAGAGGGGCTGCTCATAAATGGGGGGCTGGAGGACCAGTCCAGTGGATACTCCGCGAACTTGCCTTTTCACTACACTTTTTCTTCTGCGCCACGACAAATCGGTCCAGAGGTCTATGCGGAGTTGGGCTTGATGACGGGAGCCGCAGATCCCATGATGGTGTTTCCTGCCGGGACCGTGTTCACACCGTTCTCCGTGGCCCGCAATGTTTCTGCGGAACCAGTTTCTGTGACGCCACACCTGTATTGGATGCAAGGGGCTTCAGCACGTTCGGCCCGGCTAGCTCCGTTCAGTCTGCTGCCGTTCCGGGCCGAGACTCTCAACCTTCCTTCAATGCTTCTGACTGCTGGGCTTAGTACCTTCAATGTGAGCGTAACCCTTATTCTGGAAGCCCAAGGACAGCCTCGTTCGCTGCTGCTGGCCAGTGGAAGCGTGGACCAGAAAAACACCTACGTCTTCCAAGTGCTCCCGCGTGGTGTGCAGGAGAGTGCCGCGAAGACGGTCTCGTATTGGAGCACGGGAAATGGCGATGACACGATGGTAACGATATGGAATCCGGCCGACGAAGCCCAAGACTACCGATTCACATTGTTCTTCGCAGGAGGTCACTACCGGCTTCCAATTCATTTGGAGGCGCGCGCCACACGGGTGTTCAACATCTCGGAGACTATCCAGAACCAAATCCCAGACGAAGATGGAAACATCATCCCAGCGAGCGTGCATGAGGGGAGTGCAAAGATCGCAGGTGTGCATGCGGACAACGAGGACATTCTTGTCGCTTTGGATGCAGGCACTTACAATGTGCGCAAGGCAACCTGCTCGTATTACTGCATTAGCTGCGACGGTGAAATCTTGGCCTACGTTGTTATAACGCCCTTCAGTATGGCTAAGGGAAGCACTAACCAACTGTCCTTCACCGATAAGTGGAATACCGGCTCGCAATTCTCGACGACCGGAACGTGGACCAGCAGTCAAACGAGCGTCGCCACAGTTAGCAGCACCAATAATGGCTACAATGGCTTGGTGACAGGAGTGTCACCGGGCACCGCGAATTTCACGGCCTCGGGATTCGGGAACGTCTATATTTCCAGTTACTGTAATTATGACCCGTCTTGCCCTTACAATAGCTCTTTTCAGGGCAGCGGCGGGGGAAGCGTGAAGCCGACAGTAACCCTCTCATGCGATACCACTCACCTCACTCTAGGAACCACTGACTTTCCTGGCACGAAAAGCGGGTCATGCACCACCACTTCCAGCCCGCCAGGCGGAACATTTGGCTGGACAGTGAATACCAGCGCGGTTACGTTCAGCGCAAACGGAAATTCGGCTACATACAGTTCTAATGCGGAGAGTTCGACTCAAGGAGACACGGTAGTCAAGGTCACATATACCGTGAATAGCCAATCCGCGTCCGGCAGTTCGCAGGGGATTACGGTACACAAACCTACCTCCCTGAAAACCGTCAGCACCGTTCCTAACGATCACACGACAACTTGTACTGTCCCATGTCTGTTGAATCCAGGGAAGGGAACGTGCACAATTAAGGCCGGGACTTCCTGTAACTACACAGAGCCGATCACAAGGCGTAGGTACAGCGTTGTGGACAAGTGGGGCAATCTCTTCCAGAACGTCCAACTCTCCGGTGTCACCATTACGGAGAGCGTTACTGCCAGCCAGAAGTGGAACTAAAGATCACTGAACCCACGCGTCTGGAGATTGCTCTTGCACAAGTCGTTGGACAGGTGAGGGGATACGGCTATCAGCCAATTTCCGAGCATGTAATTGAGGTATACCCTGTGGAGGAATGGTCGGACCCTGCCGATGTGCTGAATTTACGCGTTGGCAACTTCGTCGTGAAGAACGAGACAGCCACAAACATTTTCTCTAAGCCGACAAGATTCATTCCCGAACTGCGGGACTATCTACTCAAGGGCAAGACAGTGCAGGCCTGCGGAAGTATTGGACCGGGTCTAAGTTCGGCCGGACCGGGGATTACTCTCGATCTACGCGGGATGACAGTACGGCAGATCTTGGATTCGGCTGCGGAAGCAGATGCAACTCTTCGAGCCCACGCTAAAACGCACGATCTGCCAGTTGGCTGGCTCCACAGAGTAGAAGGCGATCACCAGAGCGAACTTGTTCACATCTGGTCTTTCCTCTCAACGGTTCCTCGTGAATGGGAACACTACTTACCTCAGTGACAGGAGATGACAGCTTGCGGGATCGATGCTCGGTGTGTTCGTCCGCATGTCCAGCAAGTACCGTACTTCCAATTTACCGTTCCCAGTAAACCCGTAGTGATTTCTGCGACAGCGTGGGTACAAGACGGTTTACTTAGAACCAAGGCAAGCACGTGACACTCTCCGGCGCAGAGTGCCGCAGCGTGGTTCTCGAGCTTAAGTCCACTAACAGGGTAAAACAAACGAGATTAAGGCTGATATGTCCGAAGTCCCAGTCGTTCGGTTCGGCCATTGCCACCGGAGTACTGCTCGCCGCCATTAGCTCACTCTCGTCACAGAGTTGGGCGAATGCGAAATCCCCACCTTATCCGAACATGGTTATCAAGTGGAACAACGCAGCTTTAAAAGGAATTCGTGATTCCAAACTGGGAGCGCCCATGATTTCCCGGGTGCTGGCCATCGTCCACACCTGCATGTACGACGCGTGGGCTGCGTACGACGATCGTGCGCTGGGCACTCAACTGCAGGGAGCGTTACGCCGCCCCGCCTCGGAACGAACCTTAGCCAACAAGCAGGAGGCCATCAGCTACGCAGCCTATCGTGCGCTAGCTGATGTTTTGCCTGTTAACACGAAGTCTGTTTACCAACCCCTTATGCAGCAGCTTGGGTATGATCCCGACGACATGTCCACCGATATTGATACGCCGGTTGGAATCGGAAATGTAGCGTGCGCCGCCGTTCTCGAATTCCGCCATCACGATAAATCGAACCAGTTGGGAGATCTCGCCCAAGGGCCGTACGCGGACTGGACTGGTTATGCTCCCGTGAATAAGCCCACGTCTGTTCCGGCGCGAATGCCAGCCTCCGACCCGAACCATTGGCAGCCTCTTACCTATGTGGATTCCACGGGCAGCTTGGTCACCCGACGATTCGTCGGGGCTCAGTGGCGCGACGTAACTCCGTTCACCATGCCCAGGGGAGATGAGTATCGATGGTTGGTGCGCTTGTTCGGTCCTGCAACTTACGGGTCGGCGGAATACCAGCAACAAGCCGAGGAACTAGTCGAGATCAGTGCCGGACTGACGGATCGGCAAAAGATGATCTCCGAATACTGGTCGGACGGGCCGAATTCGGAGCAGGCACCGGGACATTGGGCTCTCTTCGCGCAGCTCGTATCGGCAAGGGATCATCACAGCCTCGATGATGACGTGAAGATGTTTTTTGCGCTAACCAACGCGATCTTCGATGCGGGTATCTCGGCCTGGGGCGCGAAACGCGCTTACGATTCTGTGCGTCCGGTTACGGCAATACCGTTGTTATTCAAAGGCAGAAAAATTCGAGCATGGGGCGGTCCGGGAAAAGGCACAGTGGAAATGGATGGTTCGCAGTGGATGCCTTACCAACTTGCGTCGTTCCCCACTCCTCCATTTCCAGATTACGTTTCGGGCCACAGCACGTAT
>QIAR01000795.1:0-1939 GCA_003225595.1 Acidobacteriota bacterium
GATAGTATTCGAACAGGGGGAACGCGTAGAATCGGCCTTTGATCCAGTCCAGCGCCTGCGAGGTTGAATCCGTTTGATCGTCGTGTTTGCCGTTGGGGAAAGTCGTAAGTTCGCGCAGGTATTCGTTCAGCCACTCGGCTTGCTCCGGTAAGTACACAAAACCGTTCTCGATCGTGCTGGTAACCGAGTGCAAACGCATAATCTTCTCCATCTTGGGTTCAAAACGAGTCAGGCCGTAAGCGCCCTCGCGAATCAGGTCCTGGATCAACTGTGTGCCAGAGGCCTTGTCCTCGATCAGTATGTTTGTGGCCCGATAGTCAGTAGCCATCTGAACGACGGAGCGCTTGAGTTCGGGATACTCCAGACGCTTGCGATAAACGTGGAGCAGGTATAGTCGTCGATCCTTGCAGCCCCAGGTAGTGCAGACGCTGTAATCGCTTAACTCCGTACTCTTGTTCGCCGTATCCCAGCTTTGGAAAATGAGGTCGAAGTTAGCGGGTTGCTCGCCTGGAGTGTAGGTTTTGAACCACTCGGCTTTCACCATGCCTCCTCCGAGGGGCGCGGGTTGTTGTTGGTATTGGCCGGCAAAGTTGTATTCGCCTACGGTGCCGCGTAGATGTTCGAGGAGGATCAACGGTTCGCGTTCGGGATGCAGAGCTTCGCCCGCTCGGCGCCGAACTGTGCGAGTGCGATAGGGCGACCGGATGACATGGACCTCGCCTTCTTCTGCTATGGCTGGAAGCCGGACCAGATCCCAGTCTTCCTGCTCCAAGACGTGTCCGACCAGATCATCCTCATGAAGCCGCTGCATAATAATGATGATGCAGCCCGTCCGTTTATCATTGAGCCGGCTGTAAAGTGTGTGGTCAAACCAGTTATTCACTGCCGTGCGCTGGGTTTCCGAGAGTGCCTCATCCGGTTTCAGCGGATCATCAATAATGATGAGGTCCGCGCCTCGTCCGGTGAGCACTCCGCCCACCGAAGTGGCTAATCGGAAACCTTTCTGGGTAGTGGTGAGTTCCTGCAACGCCTGCCGTTGGGAAGGAAGCCGAGTAGGAAATAGGCGCTGGTACCACTCACTAGCCAGCAATGTGCGGCAATCCATGGCGTGCTTGTTCGCTAGATCCTGTCCATAACTAGCGGCGATGATCTGGGCGCTAGGGTTGTGGGCTAGCACGAAAGCAGGGAAAGCTACCGTTGCGCAATGCGACTTGAGCGAACGCGGCGGCACATTGATGATCAACCGTCTGATTTCACCCCGACGACAGCGCTCGAGTTCGGCTGCGATCAGCTCAATGTGCCAATTGTGCAGGAAGGGAACCTGAGGATTGAGTTCATGAAAACTGCGCTCGGTGAACGTGTAAAGGTCGTGGCGTAGCACTCGGGGTCAGCTTCACTCTCGACCTCCTTTTCTCCTTGGAAGCGCTGGAATCGTTTAAGAATCCCTTCCATCACCGTCTGGTCAGCCTCTCCCATTGCCGGGGTTCGGGCGGCAGCTGTGTTGTCTCGGTCCTCGCCTTCCCTCAACAAGGCGAGCAGCGATTGCAGGGCCCGAAGATCTCCTGATGCTGCCTTATTGACCAACTGCTTCACGGCCGCATCCAGCTTACTTATGGTCTTCCTTTGCCCGTTCTCATTAATGACCACTCTTTCTCGCAGCGCCGCCGCCAGAATGGTGGCGACGTTGCGTGTGCCTTTGGGCCTGCCTTTTGGATTTCCCGATTGCCCTTTTTTGAAACGTGTCGATTCCGGAGGGTGGCAGTAGCCCACCTTGGAATCTGCAATCGGTTCCTTGGCCGCTCCTTCAGCGTCCGAGTTCATGGGCTGCCTCCTGCTCGAGATCGTTGAAGCTCCGTCCGGAGCTAGCATGCATAGCCGGCTTTCCCGTAAAGCTCTGCCAACGGCGAACTAGAGTATCCACGTATAACTCATCGATTTC
>QIAR01000795.1:2158-2594 GCA_003225595.1 Acidobacteriota bacterium
CAGAGTAATGCCAGACATTCGTTCGATACCGACCGTACTGACCGAGTTGAACATTGTTGCGATGCCCATCCTTGCCATTCTTGAATACAAAAACCAATTCATGTTGACTACGATAAAACGATCCCATGCCTCCGTTGTCCTTAACCCAGATGCACAGATTCTTGAATTCCGAGTAGACCTGCCTGCCCGCGACCAGCAGTTCGTAAACATGCCTCCAATCCATAAAAATGTAGTGAATCGACCCGTCCACGGTATGCGCTACCAGCAGCCTGCATACTCGGGCGAGAAAGTCGATAAATTCCGCCTCGGGCATTTCGCCCGATGCCATGGCGAAGTTCTTGTGTTGAATTTAACCCAGTCCGCCGGCGTGCCCCGCGATCGGAACGTTGTACGGCGCATCCGCGATTACCATCGCCGCGCGATGATCTTCCATCAG
>QIAR01000795.1:2704-4061 GCA_003225595.1 Acidobacteriota bacterium
GGTTAAGGCTTCGAGCAGAAGGTCTACTTCAGGAACTAGGAACCCGGTCACGTCGACACTGAAGTCCAGTTCGGCCTCAGTCAGAAATTTGAGCTGCTCGGCAAGTAATTTCTCATCCCATTTCGAAATCTCGGTCAAGCGGTTGTCGGCGATCATGAACGCGGTAGCCTGAGCTTCACTCAAATGGTTCACGCTGATCGTGGGGACCTCTCCCATGCCTAGCATCTTGGCCGCCTGCAAACGACCGTGGCCCGCCCGGCACCAAAGTACGAGGCGTATCATTGGGCATGAGCGGAATACATCCAGAATGCCCCGACTCAGATACCCTTCTGATCGGTCGGTGGCTGCCGACGTCCTCGTTCGAGCAGAGCCGGACGAAGAAGAAGAGGACGAGGAAGAGAATGAAGAGGACAACGACAATGAGGAAGACGATGGCAACGGCTACTTGGAGTGACCATCGAGTGAGCCCAGCGGTTCGTCTTAGCTTCGCGCTTAGAGAGCATCGCCACAACAAGTCAAGACAGGCGCAGACTCTTGAGCGAGGCGCGTGCCGTTCCGCTACTGTTATTAGGCACAATGATTAATTCAAGTACGGTGACATCCGAGAGTTCGACTTGATATTCCTCGACCTCACGTACCGTGTCAGGTGGGCTGAAATTCCACTGCTGGCGTACAATTTCTCGAAACGAGCGTCCGCTATCCGGAGACCATCGCAAGACGAACTCTTGGGTGCGCTTTGTCTCGTTTTCCTCAAACACAAGCGAGATGCGTCTAAGCCTTTGTGGCTGATCGAAGAGTAGCCGGATCGTTTGAGTTCCCGGACTAGCCGCACGCCAGCCCTGCGTTTCTCCTGAGAGTAGCGCAGACTCGACCGGATAATCCTTGTCTTCCGATGTGACCTCGACCACGGCCGCACGGTCGAGGTCTAGCCAGCCTTCGTCGTCAGGCCGAGCAGTCTGCGGAATCGGCGTGATAAGGCGCTTGCGCATACCCGACTAGTTTACCCCTACTTCCCTGAGTCGTTTCTCGGTGCGATGCATCCAAGGGGTATCAGCTAAGTTTGATTCACCCGCAGTTGAAAGCCGGTTCCGCCAACCAGCGTCACCCCTTCTCACCCGCAGCGACTCTTCTCAGCAGAAATTCAAAATAGAAATAGGAATATCAATGGAACAAGGAACGGCGCTCAAGATGCAGCAGCAAACTCTTTTTTCTCCTCGCGCAGCAAGCTGTGGCCGTCGATCCCGTCCCTTATGATCGGATCGTTCACCTCCCAAGGGAAGACGAAGGCCAAACCACAATACATAGGGGCTGCCTTACCCACCTCGCGTGATTGTTCGATGTCCGCTGGTGGGCTAGC
>QIAR01000796.1:0-354 GCA_003225595.1 Acidobacteriota bacterium
CAAGCAGCCAACGTCGCAAAGGTTGCTTCTGAAGTTGCCCAGTAGTCAGCGGAGTCAGGACCGACAACCCAAACGGTAAAAGGTTCCGCGTGGAACACTCAGGCAAATCGGCGAAGTGTTCCACGTGGAACATATTGTCAATGCTATATTATACATACACTAATATACGTATCAGGAGAAACTGGCTCCTGCCTGTTGGAGTTGGGAGGAAGAAGATCGCGGGTTTGGGAAGAGCGGCTATTACCCCCTTCGAAGAGTGGGATGGGGCAGCTCTCTCTAAAATCCGAGCTTGATCCGCGGGTAGAGCCTAAGCCTCGACAATTCAGCCCCTGGCGGCAAATGCCCGGAATTCTC
>QIAR01000796.1:463-2800 GCA_003225595.1 Acidobacteriota bacterium
ACAGTCTGCACCGGAACCCTACTCATTTCGCGAGCGATTCGAACCTCACAACATCTTTGCGCTTTCCACATGGATAGAATCACCACTCACGTGACCGGTCACGGCAACGTGGTGTCCCTCGTGGCCCTTCAATGCGTCCGGATTATCAACCGCCAGCACTTTTTGGTCCTGGTCGGTAACTACCACGATCTTCGCGCCGCTCTCGAGGCACTTCTTGGTGCAGTCTTCCTTTCCCGCGACAGCGCCTTTCGCGCCGCACTTCGAATCGGTAACGTAGCCATTAACAGTTTCCGCCTTGTCCTTGTCGGCGGCCGAAGCCACAGCCACCATCAAGAACACCACGCAGAGAGCAAGACAAATCAGCAGCAGTTTCTTCATAGTCGAATCTCCTTGCGGCCCACGGCCGTGAGTTGTAAAGCTAAGAAATTCACTCATCCCCGCATCTCGTCACCGAAATACTGGAATGGGACAAGTCCGTTGATATACTGAGTCTGCAAAGGCGAGGAGGTGCACCTTCCTCGACCGGCACCGAAGCGTGAGGAATATATCACAACCTGATGTATGACTGAAAAGCCCGGCTCGAGGGCAAAGCCTACTTTTTCGCAGCGTTGTTGGCAGGTTTTTGTGGACTTTCCGGAGCGGGCGTGACATACACTACTTCCCCCGGGCGGGCATAGTGCAGTTGTTCTCGGGCCTCTTTCTCGATGGTCTTTGGATCGGTCTTGAGCGACTTGATCTGATGGGTGTAGCGCTCGTTTTCCTTTTGCAACCCGTCGATTTCGCTCTGTAAGGCGTTGTAGTCGGTTTTTTTCTGGCGGTATACCACCATTCCGTTGGCGCCAAACATCACGTGGATAAATAACCACGCCGTAAGTAGAACAACACCGGCAGTAGCTACGCGGCGACGTGCGCCGTATAGAGAAGAACAGGCCGGGCGCAATCGCTCGATGATCTTTCCAGCCAAGGCTTCCGCCTTCGGGACACGCTTTACCAGTGCGCGCAGACTCTGTTCTGACCGCGGCAGCGCCCGAATTTTCAACAGCCGCGTTATTCGAAGATCCATTGTTTGGCCGCTGCGCTTAGTTTCTTCAGGCCATCTTCGCTGCGGGCTTCGGAATAGACCCTTACTACCGGTTCCGTGCCCGAAAGCCGGTAGCACACCCAGGATCCATCCTCGAAGACGAGTTTCAGGCCGTCCTTACGAACAATCTCCGTAACCTTATGGCCAAAGAATTCCCGCGGCTCTAACTGTAACTTCTCAGTGAACTTCTCTTTCACTTCCGGAGTCAAGCGGAAGTTCTCCCGCTGGGGATGAAAGGAACCAACTTTGGCAAATAATTCTTTGAGTTGTTGACCCAGAGACTTGCCACGTTCCGCCACCATCTCTGAACATAGCAGTCCGGCCAGGATGCCATCTTTTTCCGGTACATGATGGAGGACGGAAAGTCCTGCACTCTCCTCGCCTCCGATCACGATCTTATCTTGCTTGATGAGCTCGCCAATGTATTTAAAGCCTACTGGAGTCTCGTGCAGCTCGACGCCATGTTTTTTGGCCAACGCATTGATCAGGTTGGTGGTCGCTACCGACTTGGCCACGCCATTCTTCCAACCCCGAGTTTCCACGAGATAATCGAACAACAGAGCGATGATGTAGTTCGGTTGGAAAAACGTTCCGTCATTGTCCACGATGCCAAACCGGTCGGCATCGCCGTCCGTGGCGATTCCGAGGTGCGCTTTCGTCTGACGCATCTTCTCGCGCAACTCATTTAAGAGGTGATCATCCGGTTCGGGTGCGTGCCCGCCAAACAAAACGTCGCGATAGTCGTGCACCGTGGCCACTTCGATGCCCGCCTCGCGCAGGAGCACATCCGAGTATCCTCGCGCCGCGCCCCACAAAGGATCGAAGACGACCCGGAGATCGGCTTTTTTGATGAGATCCAGATCCACGATCTCGCGAAGCCTTCCGAGGTACATGCGGCGCGGGTCGAGACTTTGCTGCGACAAGCTTTCCCTTGCAGGCCCATTTGCTCCTGAGGCATCGTATGCTGCAATCTCCGCCTCTATCTTTTTCGTGACTTCAGGCAGTGCCGGTGCGCCATCGGGCGTGGAAAATTTGATGCCGTTGTATTCCGGAGGATTATGGGATGCCGTGAAGTTGATGGCACCATCCGCGTGGCTACGGATGACCGCATACGAAATCGCCGGCGTAGGCGCCGCGTCCGCAATCACGAGAGACGTGATGCCATAGGAAGAAAGGACCTCTGCCGCAATCGAGCACAAAGTCTCGCCCAAGAAGCGTGGATCGCGCCCCACGATCACCCGTGCGCCTGTGGGCTT
>QIAR01000290.1 GCA_003225595.1 Acidobacteriota bacterium
AATGATGCCTATAAGCTTGCGGTACAGGCGGAAGCATTCATCCCGCATGACCCCACACTGACCGAACTCTTTTCAAAATGCTCTTTGCGCATCAACATCAGGACAGAGCCTCCAGGCACCAGGATCTATTTCAAGGAGTACAAGGATCCAGACGGTGAATGGAAATACCTCGGTATCTCACCCCTCGAAAACATCAGAGTGCCGATTGGCATCTTTCGATGGAAGACGGAAAAGGAGGGCTACGAGACCGTGCTGGCAGCTTCTTCCACTTATGACGTCGCTATTTCCGCAAGAAATCCGCGAATTCCTTACAACATTCTCAGAGTGCTGCGCAAGAAGGGAAGCGTCTCGCCGGACATGGTGCGGGTGCCGGGAGCGAAAACAGACATCGGGAAATTGAGTGGCTTTTTAATAGACAAATATGAGGTCACGAACAAACAATACAAAAAATTCATCGACAGCGGCGGATATCGAGACAAGCAATACTGGAAGCACCAGTTTCTCGATGACAGCAAAGCGGTGACCTGGGAGAAAGCCATGGCCAGTTTTGTTGATCAGACGGGCAGGCCTGGCCCGGCTACTTGGCAGGCCGGAGACTATCCTGAGGAACAGAGCGATTTTCCCGTATCAGGTATTAGTTGGTATGAAGCGGCCGCCTATGCGGAGTTTGTCGGAAAGAGCCTGCCCACAGGAGTTCACTGGGATATGGCACGGGGTGAAGGTACTCCACTGCTTAGGTTGGGTGGGCTCGAAAACTTTGCTCCCTTCAGCAATTTCAGTGGCAAGGGACCAGTCGCGGTGGGAAGCCTCCCGGGCATTACGCCCTACGGCGCCTTTGATATGGCGGGGAACGTAAGGGAGTGGTGCTGGAACAAGACCCCGAAGGGAAGATTGCTTCGGGGCGGCGCCTGGGACGATCGTACCTACATGTTCGACAGTTTAAGCCAGGCTCCTCCCATGGACCGGTCACCGAAGAACGGGTTTCGATGTGCTCTTTATCCCTCTCCGGAGAAGATACCGAAGAAGGCATTCCAGGAAGAAGGCCTTCCCGAAGACGAATTCCCAGACCTATACAAGCAAAGGCCGGTGGCGGATTCGGTCTTTCAAACTTACCGTGAGCAATTCTCCTATGACAAGACTGACCTTCAGGCGCGCGTCGAGTGGAGGAAGGAAAACTCTGAAGGCTGGATTCAGGAGAAGATAACCTTTGACGCCGCTTATGGCGGCGAGCGGGTCATCGCCTACCTGTTTCTTCCCCGGAACACGCCCCCCCGTACCAAACTGTCATTTTTTTCCCGGGTGCCGCGGCGTCCTACCGCAGATCGAGCCAGGACCTTGAGACCCAGTACTCGGGTGACCTTTCCTTCATCATCAAGAATGGCCGTGCGGTTCTCTATCCCGTTTATAAGGGGACCTTCGAACGCGGAAACGACAGCCTGGCTGCCCTCGCTGAAGAGTGGGGAGAGTCTCATCAGTCCGCGGAATTGATGATTCAGCAGATCAAGGATTTCCGAAGATGCGTCGACTATCTGGAGACACGGCAGGATATTGACGGCAAGAAGCTTGCATTTTACGGAATCAGCTGGGGCGGGCGCTTCGGAGCCATCATCCCCGCGGTGGAGCCACGTCTCAAAGCCAGCGTTTTAGCAGGAGCTAGCATGTTCCTTACCCTACGTCCCGAAGTGAGTCCAATCAACTACGTAACCCGGGTGAAAATACCGACCCTGATGCTGAACGGAAAATTCGATACTCGTCGTCCTGAGAAAACCATTCAGCCGATGTACGACCTCTTGGGAACGCCCGCCACCGACAAACAACTGAAATTGTATGAAACCGACCACACCCCACCGAGAAATGAACTCATCAAAGAGACTCTGGCCTGGCTCGATCGCTACCTGGGCCCGGTCCAGTGAACCGAGATCTACGCAGCATCATCGAGTCGGTTTTTCGGGAAGGTAGATTGATGCTATCGGCATGATCAATCTGTATTAGGCCTTCCGCCAAAGCCTACCTCCAATTTTCCACCGATACAGTTTCCGGGTTTAGATCCAAAGACGAATGCTGGCCTGAGAATAAGTTGCCGCCATGTGTCGCGGAGATCAGAAGCTCAGGTTCAGCCCAAGCTGCAGGTTGCGCGGGTTGAAGGTACCCAGTCGTGCGCGGAGTCGATGCCATTTTTGATGCGATGCACCCACTTTCGATCCTTCGAATTGTGTCAACTAAGGTCGGATTACAATCTTGATGGCGAGGCCAACGACCGTCCGAATGCGAACGCGAACAAACGTCCATGCTACTCACGTTTTCGACCTGCCAGAAAACTTCTTCACATCGCCTTGCCTGGGCTGCGGGGTTATGAATGCGCGCAGGAAGCCAATATGAGTGTGGAAGTTGAGATGGGCTTTGTGCCATTACTGCCCGTGGGGGTTTTGTTAGAGTCTCTTATTGGGAGTGCCCCAAACATGGTGCACATTCGGATGTGATGCCTGATAGACTCATTGCGCTTTGAAAATCAATCATTTCTCCTGAAACGGGAAGCTCTAAATCGGGCGTCCCGCATTTTTTCCTGGGGATGCTCCATGCAATGGGAAGAGCGGCTGTTCTGGCTGGCACGGGGCTCCTTCCAGGCGCGCGCTGATGCTTGGACACAGGAACGCATCGACGGGAAAACCGCAAACGTCCGAACGCTGCGTGACGTTGATCTATTCGATGTTGGGCCGTGCACCTACCCGGCATATTCTGACACCAAGGTATCGGCTCGGTCGTCCGGGATCGTCACACCCGAAACCACAGGTCTGTATGTACGTCGGAATGACATCATGAATGGCAGGGCTGTGACAGTGATGACAGCGGAGGAGATTCGGCTTCGGCTGCGCATGGCCAGCGTCATTCTTTGAGTTTTCTACGGACATCGACCGGCCTGCCCGTCCTAGCAGGCACGGTGTAGCCGGAGGTTAACCTAGTTGTGACGCGATTTTGCCTCGATTTGCACATTCCAGATTGCGCCCGGGCCGTGTCGTGAGCGATTTCAAAAGAAGGAACGACGCAAAAAATCAGGGCAGTGCCGGTTCCATACGCACACGGCGAAGCGACTGCACAGTTTGTTGTCATTGGGCTGTGGAAGAGTGTGCATGTAGTGGAAAACAAGGGTCAATAAAGTTGCGCGTTTTTCGTGGGACTTAAAGACTGAGGAGAGTAAGTTTCCGTACAGCCCTCGGCATAGCCGGGGTGCGCAGGGGAGGTGAAATCTTCGATCTCTCCTGCGCAGAACTGCGAGGGCGCTATGGCTCTGTTGCTCTGTCCATTGTGCGGGAGTACCTCTCTGGAGCGACTGATTGGTCCGAGTGTTGTGGCCTATCAATGTCTTGAGAATGCGCACATTTTCTTCGTTCGTAAGACAGAATTTGAGGCAAGCGAACCGATTCGTGCGGAAGTTTCAATGAACCGTGCGAGGCCTCGCCACACTCCAGCGGCTTGACGTGATCGATCACGTAACGTGGAGAGAAAAACAGCACCCTCAGTCTGCTCGGGGGAAACGGCGGCTCAAAACCGTGACCAAGGCGGAGCGGCAGAGAGTGGCTGCCAAGGCCGCTAGGACACGATTGCGGAAGCGAAATATGTGAGTCCCACACGTGTGACATCTGCCACGATTTCTTCTGCCCGTCCTGCTTCTCCTTCCACGAAGCAGAACACTCCAAGCCAGCCATAACTAGCACAGCAAGGAGCCAGCGCAAGACCGCCTGATTCGGTCTAGAAGCTATCTAGCTACCTCATAAATTGGTAGGTGGTGAAATCGCCTGATTACAACAATCACTCCGAAACGCCTTAATCCCCACAAGTAAGACTGATCTGGAGACGCTATCGTTTTGCCAGCTTGGTATCCAGTTTTGGAAACACTGTTCGCGCACACTTCGATAAAATCTGTTTTCAGATTTGACGCCAAACAGTAGATGCACGAGGAAACTTAGATGACAATCGCGTGCGCTCTCTTGCAGCAACACATCCAGACACTTGTCGACGACAACGCGCAATGGCAAAAGCTCATCGCCGATGACATTGTGTGGGAACTCACCTATGCGCCCTCCCTCGGCCATCCGGCGCGGCTATCGGGTCGGGAGGAGGCAGTCCGTCACGCAACCTGGTTTGTGGGGGCTGTGGAGAATTTCCGTTTCTTCGACCTCGCGGTACATGCCTTTGCCGATCCCGAAGGAGCTGTCGCCGAAGTCAAGGGGGAAGGCCTCATCAAGACGACGGGGCGTGTCTATCGCCAAGATTATGTGGTGTTCCTGCGTGCTGCACGTGGCAAGATCGCGTTCCTGCGGGAATATTTCGATCCCGTGCGTGCGGCCACGGCGCTGGACACACCGATTCTCGGTCTCAAGTGATCTTCTAAAAATGTTGAGGTAGTTGGTGAAATCGCCTGTTACCAACAGTTGCCCTTTTTCGAAGGGCATTCTTCAATATTGAAACTGCGATGGTCTGAGAGAACATTTTTCCCGGACCGATAATTGTGGCAAGCTGGACAGATGGCAAAAGCTTACAGAACTGATGTGGTCGGCAAAAAGAAGTTTCAAGAGGAAATCCGGCAGCGTAGGAATGCTCTCAAGCCAGAGCGGGTGCCATGTCCGTTCGCTGGTTGCGAGTGTACTTATGAAATGTACGGCTACAGGCCGTCGAATCTTGAGGACAACGTAGCGACTCTCCAAGAACGGCTCAAGCGAGAACATCCCGATCACACCAGCGAGGTGCTAGCGGTGAATGAATTTCGCAAAGTGCCGAGGTGAACAACGTGCTGGCAAATCGTCAACACGTTTATGGCAGGAGTCTTCGTTTTCGCTGGTTTGGCATTTACCACATGGGGTTCTGAGCGTAATCGCCTGTTATCGCTCGTTGAGCCGGAGCATAATCTGGTCATGCGAACAAGTCCGGCCAGCAGAAGGGCCGCCAAGGTCGTTGCCATGACCTGTTCAATCGCCGCTCTCGTCTGCTTCGGTTTCGCTATTTCGTTCTACTACCGTGGTCTGCCCGACAAGCCGCAACCTGCGGTTGGCAGAATCTATCCATTGGATAACCACGGACTGATCACGTACATGACTGAGCGAGAGGAACGTCAGCAGAGGAGAGGATTCATCGGTTTCGGTGTGCTGTTCGCTGTGGCAGTTGCGCTCGACTTGCTGTTCGACATATCGGACAGGCATGCTTGGGAGCGGTACCGCCGAATGAACAGACCGCCATGGAATCACCGGTGGGGGCCGGGGTAACTTACGCTAAGGGCCGTTATCAGTCGTTGAGTGGGAGCACAATACGGCTGAGGGCGCACGATGAAGCGCGTAGCTGGTGCCGCAATGGCGTTGGGCGCAATCGCAAGCGCCGAATTTTGCCTGCTGAAACTCTGGTATTTGCCGCGACCCAACGGTGACGTGCAAGTCGCTTGCGCGGTCGGAATCATCATTTCAGTCATGCTGGCGATTATTGGTCGTGGGATGTTCCATGACCACAGTGGCACCCAGTGGCCGCCCTCGTTGTCGGGTACGCGGCATAACTTACGATAAGCGCTGTTCACAACAATTACGCGCTACCCCTCACGTGTGAGTTCGAATACGGCGATCTCCGGCCGGGAGCCGAAGCGGATGGGGGACCGGTGCCCGTCTTCCCAATCGACCGCTGTGGCAAGCCATGCGAGATTCTTCACTGCGCCCTGGAGCACTTTCATAGCAACTGTGCGAGGGGCAAGGAACTCAACGCCGTCCCTTGCCCCTCGCGCACCCCCATCCCGGCTCTAAAAGCGGAACTTTCTACTTTGCGGAGAAGCGGAACTTTCTACTTTGCCTTGACAGAAATTTCTTATGGCTGCAAGATAGGCAGAGAAAGGGGCTCCGCAGGCTGACTTCAAAGTCAGTGCCGGTGAGTACGGGAAATCGCCGTTGACGTGATCCGAGTCTATTCTTCGGCGGTGCATTCGTTCCGAGCGAGCGGAGAAGACGACAACCTACTTTCGCGCTCTTAAGGAAAACAGTTTGGCTTGCATGGACCGCGCCTGCTCCGATGTGAACAGCAATGTTCCCAGGCCGATGCTCCGCAATTCTTGGCTCTGCCAATTAGGGCGCATTATTCCCATAGGCGAGTGAGCATTCGTCCCCAGTAGCAAGTGCCCGATCTCATGTGCCATGACGTGGCCGAGGACCCGCGACAGACTAGCGTGCCAATCTTTGTGCAGCTTTTCCACCGAGTCGTAAAACACGTCGCTCTGGGTTCCCTCTCCTCCCGCAGACAGGAAAGCGGTGCCAAAGATGGTGTCACGGAGATTCGAGGACCAGTGCACGATTCTCAGCGCGAGATGCGCGGCACCTCCCGGAGGCTGGCATTCTGAATCAGGATTGAGGGCGGGCTTCGATACATGACACTCAACCCACACATTGTCGACACCGGCTTGACGGAAGATCCTCGTTGCTTCTTGTTCGGCCTGAGCTAATACCTGTTCCGAAACTCCAGCATCGTTATACACATTGATTGTGACTTGGGGCTTGGAGGGTCGTTCGCTCGCTAATCCTGGAAAAGCGATGGTCAGAAAACCCAAAGCAAGACATGTCCTGGTTGCGAGATTCACGGCACTCACCTCCGCGGTGAGGCCGACGTTCGTTCAGACGGGCAGGTACCTCAATACCCTCGTGATGACGAGCCAGACATATATCAATGACGAGCTAAGCTGATTAACACCTGTGGGTTACAGCTCGTGGTGACGAATTATCTCGACCGGGTGTAAACTTCTCGCTCCCCCGAATAGGCATGTCTCCTCTATCCGAGCTTCCGCGAGTTCTCCGTTTTGGGCTTTTCGAGGTAGATCTTCGGGCCCGTGAGTTACGGAGGAGTGGAGTCAAACTCAAGCTTCAAGAGCAACCATTCGAAGTACTTTCCCTGCTTCTGGAGCGCCCCGGCGAAGTGGTCACGCGTGAAGAACTTCGCGACAGGCTCTGGCCTGCTGATACCTTTGTCGATTTCGACCATAGCGTCAACGCCGCCATCAAAAGGCTTCGAGATGCTTTAGGCGATTCGGCAGACAATCCGCGTTTCGTCGAAACGCTGGCACGCCGTGGCTATCGCTTTATCGCCCATGTTGAAAACCATGCCCGAGGAACATCCGCAAACGGAGAGGGCGGCCAAGGTGCCGTAGCAATTGGTGATCGCCATGCCAGTAGGATCGATCTTGCACATGTTGAGAACAGCTTACGCACCTTTCGGCCGCAGTATATTCGGGTTGCTTTGCTCGGTCTGGTCGTCATTCTGGCAGTGGTGATGGTTCCTATCGGCAAACACTCCTGGCGGTCTCGCTCGCCACGAGCATTGGGACCAGAGATGAAAGTGGTTCCGTTGACCAGTTCTCCTGGTGCAGAAATCCGACCGCAGTTTTCTCCAGACGGCAAACAGATAGCGTTCATTTCTGAGCCGGAGAATGGCAGAACCGCCGACCTGTTTGTGAAGCTGATTGGTGGCGACAGCCCCTTGAGATTGGCTCAAAGCCTCGGACTCGGCTCTGTGCTGGCATGGTCGCCTGACGCTCGTTATATAGCATTCGGTCGTTGTCCGGGCCCAGCGGGCATCTGGATTGTTCCTGCCCTTGGAGGAACGCAACGAAAGCTAGCGGACCACCACGGATGTGCAGATTTCGGTCTGAGTTGGTCCCCGAATGGTAAGTTTCTTACGTTTTCGAGCAAGCCCTCGCCGGATGAGGGATGGAGTATTTACCGCTTTTCGCTGGAAACGCAGCAAGAAACGAGGCTGACATTTCCGCCGCCTCATACGGTGGGAGATCATATTCCCGCTTTCTCCCCCGATGGCCGTAGCATAGCTTTCAGGCGCATTAGCAGTCCTTGGGTTACTGATATTTACGTGGTGCCGGTTGAGGGGGGAGAGCCGAACCGAGTCACGTTCGATCGCGGCTTCATCCAGGGTTTAGCTTGGACTGCTGACAGCAAGAGCATCGTATTCGCGGCCCATCGGTTGGGAACAACTGGGTTGTGGAGAGTACCGATAGCAGGTGGAGTTGTGGAGGGAATTCCGATCGCTGGCCCGATGGCGGGCAGTCCGGCGGTTTCACTGGAAGGGAATCGTTTGGCCTACACACAAGGATTTCTGCACAGCGAGATTTGGCGAATTGAGTTGAACATGCCTGGGAGAACAAAACCACCATCACCGTTTATCTCTTCAAGCTGGGGAGATGGTGGACCGCAATTTTCTCCGGACGGCCAGAAGGTAGTCTTTTATTCTGCCCGCTCCGGAAGCTTCGAAATCTGGAGGTGCAATTCCGATGGTTCTGACCCGATCCAGTTAACTTCCTTGAGCGTCCTCAGCGGCACGCCGCGATGGTCCCCCGATGGAACAAAAATTGCCTTCGATTCTCGTCCAGGCGAACACAGCCAAATTTTAGTTGTCAATGCAGACGGCGGGTCTCCCCAACAAATCACCAGTGGCAACGACGAAAATTCGGTTCCGAGCTGGTCGCGCGACGGAAAGTGGATTTACTTTGGATCCAATCGCAGCGGAAACTGGCAGCTTTGGAAAGTTCCGGCTTTGGGAGGAGATCCAATCCAACTCACAAAGAATCACGGGTTCTCCGCATTCGAGTCCCCCGACGGTAATCTCATCTACTATACGAAGGAGGATCCAGATGGCATCTGGCAGATTCCGGTATCCGGAGGGGACGAGAAACGAATTTTGAATGTTCGACTCGCCAGCTGGGGAGACTGGGCCGTGCTCGACAATGGCATCTACTTCATAAACCGTGAAGGTGCGAATTTAGCCTCGACAATCAGGTTCTATAGCTTCGGGACGCGGAAACTTTCTACCGTCGCGAGGCTGGACAAGGCCATGCCTCCGGAAGAGGCCGACTTCGATGTCTCTCCGGATGGCAACTCGATTCTTTACGGCCAAGTAAACAAATCGGTAGACATCATGATGGTAGAAAACTTCCGCTGATCTGCGGAGGAGCGAACCCGAAAGTTGAATTTAAAGTTCTACGCGGGCCGACGTGCAGTGACCGCTGGTTGGGGAAATTTAGAACTGCAGCCGTAAGGAAAACATCATCTGCCGCTGGCCCGAGGCGGTACCAATAATCCTGCCGGCAGCGATGCAATCCACGCAATCCAGTGGATTAGCAAGATTGACCACGTTGAATACGTTGAAAATGTCAGCGCGAAACTGAACAGAGGCAGTTTCTTTCAGAGAAATGCTTTTGACAACGGAGAGATCACTCTGGAATAAGCCGGGCCCTCGCAGTGAATTGCGGCCTGCGCTTCCAAATGTACCGGCAGCCGGTCGTTGCCAGGGTCCGATGGTATCCCCGGGTGTGCCATTCGGTTCCAAAAACACATCATTAGTGGTCGTGAAGTAGCCGGTCCGTTTTCCCGTGATATGAACGCGTCCCACCAGATTCGGCCTACAGGGACCCGTATCTATATCGGCGCCACAAAACGCGTAAGAAGGAGAGAAGGGCAGGCCGCTCATCCGGAACGCAGTGGCGTTCAACGACCATCCACCGACTATCCGGTTGGTCAATCCACCTGTTTTCGAGAAGAAAGATTTCCCCTTTCCGAAAGGTAGATCAAGCATATTAGCTAAGACGAACACATGCTTCCGATCCTGATCGGCTACGCCGTAGTTTACCTTGGGATCAATTGCGTAATAATCGTCGTTATGATTTAAGGCTCTCGACCAAGTGTAATGAGCAAGCAATTGGTATGCCTTGCTGAAGCGCTTCTCTACTTTCACTTGCAATGAGTTGTAGTTATCGGAAGCATCATTGCCCAAGTAGGCTATCTCCTGTGTCCAACCGAATTTCTTGAAAAACGGTTTGCGCTCGTCCCTGCTAAGAGTTCCGAATCCGACTATGCTGGGTTGATTGACGTCATACCTCGGGTTATTCCCGGCGAAGACGTGGGTGCCTTTGTTTGCCACATAGCCAGCTTCCAGCGATAGAGTAGGGGTAATCTGATGCTGCACGGTGACATTCCAAGCGTCAAGCGTAGGCAACCGCATCCTGCTCGGGAGCACACTAACGCCCACCTGGTCGGGAAGCAGGAACTTTCCCGAAGCTGGCACAGCAATGAAATTTGCAGGAGGAGGACCCGTTGCGAGGTCAAATACACTGCCAGTATTCGAAGGTGCATGCAGTTGCTGGTTAGCCAAGACCGGCAGGTTCTGGGTCACACTGTGGCCAAACACTGAGCCAAACACCCCAATGTCAAAGCTGCGACCGTAGCCTAAACGGACTACCGTCTTGGGCGTTACCTGATATGCGATTCCCAGGCGAGGTGCAAAATTATGAAAGCTATTCTTCACGTTTCCCTGCAGGTTGATGTCGCCATACCCCGCCACACTGACCAGTCCCGTATTGAAGTCGACCCATCCGCCAGCTCCTTTGCCGGTAACCGACTGGGGAAAGTAGATTTCCCACCGCAATCCGTAGTTCATCGTCAATTTTCGAGTAATGCGATAAGTATCTTGGCCATAGAAGAACCAACGCTTCTGTCGTTCTCCGGCATCGAGCTTACTGTTTACATAGCGTCCGAACTTGCTCACATCCCCGAGAAAGAAAGTAGCCAGACCCAAACCTCCGCCATCCGGCCCTTGCGTGCGCCCGCCCTCAAAGATGAGGCCGCCCACGCGTGGACCAAAGCCAGCAAATCGGAAGTTTTGCGCATAACGGATGTCAGCACCCCATTTCAAAATGTGGTTACCCGCGGTCTTGGTCCAATTATTCACCCATTGGAACTGATTTTCGGTTTGCAGAAGTGGACAATTGCAAATGTTACCGAACGTAAATCCGTCAATGTCAACAAACGGCATTCCCGAGGTGAGCAGGTCGCCGAGGTTCAAGCCGGGAATCCCAGCATCCGCCGCAGGATTCATTCCCCGCCCGTTCTGCAGCACATTTACGTGATAACGGAAAAAGCCAAAACGAAAATCGGTAATTAGAGATGGACTCAGCACGTAAGTGGAACCAACCGCAATGCTTTGGTTACGGCTAAACGACTGGCCGGCAAGATCTGAACCTATGGCGGGACCTCCTGCCAGCTTCCCGAATGCTCCCGCAGAATCCTGCCTAAAATCGGCGAAGCTGTAGCGTCCGAAAATCCTCAGTCTTTCGGTTGTATTGTGATCAACTCGAATATTGAAATTATCATCAGCAAACTTCGCGATGCCAGAAGCAATGAAGTTCTGGAATGCTCCCGCGCCCGGAACGTTCGGCTCCGGAATCAGTTTCAACAGAGCCACGGCTTGTGGCGAAATGCGATCCCGGGGGATCTGCTGATTGGCAAACTCAACCGTATTGTCACTGGCCGGGTCGAAAATCGGGACCTGGTACTCACTTAGGTCGCAAAAAGGAACGTTCGGATTGAGACATGTCGAGTGAACGAGAGCAGTGGGCACGTCGAGCCGAAGTGAAGCACCATTCCTGCGCCGTGTGCCCTGGTAGTCTCCGAACACGAAGAGCTTTTTCGTGACTAGTGGGCCGCCTATGGAGGCTCCAAACTGGTTCCACTTGATCGGAGGAAGTTTACGATCAGGAGGATCGAGGAAGGGATTTCGAGCTTGGCCCCATCCCGTGCGCCTAAACTCAAACATGCTCCCATGCCAAGTTTTGGTCCCCGATTTCGTTTGTGCGGTCACGACTCCTCCCAACGCTTGTCCGAATTCCGCATCGTAGTTCTGTGAGGTGATTTTGGTTTCTGCGATTGATTCCAGCGTGGGGTTAATGACGATTATGCCCAGAATTGGGTCGCGATTATCAGTTCCGTCCAACTGGTAGGACGTTTCTCCGAAATGCTGGCCATTCACCATGATCTGGGAACTGCCCTGCGGATTTTCCGCGGAAGAATGCTGAAAACCGGCTCGCGTGGTACCAGGAGTGAGCAGTTCTAATAGCGTGAAGTTGCGATTGTAGAGCGGCAGGTTCTTAACTTGGCGCTCAGTAAACGTTGTGGCTACGTCAGCTCGGTCGGTCTTAAGCAACGGCACCTCTTCGGCCGACACAGTCACAATTTCCTCGGCTGCGCCCACCTGAAAGTGCGAATCGACTCGCGCAGCCTGGTCGGCGTACACCGGAATGCTCCTGGACTCAAGAGTCTTGAAGCCTGGACCCGAGGCTCGAACGTTATATTGATCCGGAATCAAGTGGGTTACAGTGTAGTTTCCCGTTTCATTCGTCGTAGTCTGAAATTGAGTGCCCTTCTGGACAGAGGTCACGGTCACCTTAGCTCCAACCACGGCAGCCCCCGATTGGTCGGTAATCGTCCCGAATATGCTGCCATAAATCGCCTGGGCGAATACTGGACTCGACACTGAGGCACAAAAGCACAAGCCCAAGAACAAAACGGCTGGCCTGACTCGTGGAGACCTAGCTTTTCTTCGGTGGTGCCAAAATCTTGAGTTCCAAAAAATGGCAGAGTTCTTCCAGAACTTCAAGAAGGCGGAGGGCCCTAGAGAGCGGCGGCGAAAAGACATTTCGGTTGTGACCCCCAAGCGTCGGTCGAACTTTACCATCCCTGCGGAAAATTTGCGAAAAACTCGAACGACCGAGGTAGAACATCCTTTAAAGGATTCCCAGTTCCCGAGTAGTCGCTAGCCTTGATGCTTGCCTAGGTCAATTGCCGATCGTATGTAGATCCATGGTTAAGGCTTTCTCCAGTTGCTAAGGTTTTGAGTTGATCCGGCGTCTATTTGTCGAAGGAACAATGAGTTTCATAGACGGGGGAACTTCTCTTCTTGATTGGGGTTGTGTGTCAGACAGACCTCGACTAATCTCCGGTTAGCGACAGAAAACCTGCTGGCCGCTGCGATAGCTTCCCAGAGGCTAGCGGCAAACCGCGAGTTGGCCCGCGTCAGGGGGAACTCTATCTCGAATTACGCCACTGAGCAGCGAAAG
>QIAR01000798.1:0-1584 GCA_003225595.1 Acidobacteriota bacterium
TTCTTTCAAACTATGCAAACGAAAATAAGCCAGTGCGCGTGCAGCCGCTGCGTTACTTTCCTGTGATCCGCGACCTAGTCGTCGAAGTTACTGACTTCATGACCAAGCTGCAAAGCGTCAAGCCTTGGCTTATCCGCGGAGAGGAGAAACCAGTTTCCGACGGCGAATACCTTCAGACTCCCGACCAACTTGATTGCTACAAGCAGTTCAGCATGTGCATCAATTGCCTGCTGTGCTACGCCGCTTGTCCAGTTTATGGTCTGGATCCTGTATTTATCGGCCCAGCTGCTATCGCTTTGGCGCAACGCTATAACATGGATTCCCGTGACGAGGGAGCGGACGAGCGCATGGACGTACTGGCCCAACATGAGGGCATCTGGGGCTGTACCTTCGTGGGCGAGTGCACTAAGGTTTGTCCCAAGCACGTGGATCCCGCCGGTGCCATACAGCAATACAAGCTGACGGCAACCATCGAGCGGTTCAAAACTTTCTTGATGCCCTGGGCTGCCAGATAATGGGCTGCGAAATGAAGCGTGCTGAATGAGCGACGCGAGGCCGACCACCAGATACACCGAGTACCACCCGCGCTGGTATCGTCCTCGTGTCTCCACCTGGTGGTGGCTGGCACGTTGGCCATACCTGAAATTCATTTTGCGCGAGATCAGCAGTGTTTTCGTCGCCTGGTTCGTAGTGGTTCTTCTGCTCCAGATTCGCGCGCTCTCGCGCGGACCTGTGGCATATGCAGCGTTTGAGCGCTGGCTGCAAAATCCGCTGATCGTGCTATTGAATTTAATCACCCTATTCTTTGTTGTTTTTCATGCCATAACCTGGTTCAACCTGGCGCCAAGCGCGATGGCCATTCGCCTTCGCGGCAAGCGCGTGCCAGACCTCGTGATTGTGGGCACGAATTACGCCGCCTGGGCAGCAGTCTCGGTGGTTGTAGCCTGGTTTCTGGTGAGGTCATAAGTGGCGAAGCAATCGAACGAGCCGGTTCTCTGGGCGTTGTTCAGCGCCGGCGGCGTCATGGCCGCTTTCGTAATACCGGTGCATCTTTTCTTGCTCGGCCTGGCTTTCCCACTGGGATGGATTTCCGCTCCGAGTTACGAACACTTGCTTGCCCTGGTCCGGTTGCCAATCACCAGGCTTTATCTGTTTGTCTTGTGTTTTCTGGCGCTATTTCATTGGGCGCACCGATTCCGCTACACCCTGTACGATGGCCTGCAGATCAAGCACCTGAACGAACTGATCTTCTTTTGTTGCTACGGCGGAGCAATTTTTGGAACTGCATTGGCGGGCTACCTGTTGTGGAATTTCCGGTAGTTTTCGCTAAGTCAGACTGCCGTTCCAAAGGCTCGGTGAGGATGATCGGGGTAATACGATCCGCTGCTTCGGCTGGTGCGAAAAATCAGAAATGCGAAAAACCCTGCTGAGGAGTAGTGAAGGAGGGCCTATGGAGTTCAAGCTGAAATCGATCTCACCGGAAGGCGTGGATGCTGCCCTGTCCAAAGCTGAGCTGTATCGTTTGCTCAACGAGCCGGAAGAGGCGGAATCCATTTGCCGGGACGTGCTGGCAGTAGAGGCAGA
>QIAR01000798.1:1802-2969 GCA_003225595.1 Acidobacteriota bacterium
CGCTCTTACGAAGAGGCGGAGAAGATTCGTCCTACAGGGAATGACGAAGCGATCCTGCGCTGGAATCGCTGCGTTCGTTTGATTCACGCCCGCGCTGAATCAGACTGGCACCGCGAAGTCGAAATCGAGATGGGAGACAGCACTTCATGAGTATTTTTCGAAGTGTGAAAAAAGCCTCAGCGGTTGGCCAGGGTCGCGATTTCTCCCAGTCCTAGTAGACCACTGTCGGCGGTCACTAGAGTCAAATCCAATACCTGCGCCGTGGCAGCTAGAAAGCGATCCGCAGGGTCCTGGTGTAGTAGCGGCAACTGTCGCGCGGCCAGCGCGATCTCGTGAGTCAAAGGCGCCTCTCGCAGTGGTGCCGTGGCGCGGGTTACCCATTCGGCGAGGTTTCCACGCAGACGGATTTTGCCTTTTGCGTTCAGAGTCAGTGCTTCCCAGGTGCTAATCGGAGACAGCCAGAGCTCGTTCACCGGATTCCTCAACTCTTGCTGAACCCGTTTTCCCAGCCGCTTCGGATCCTGCAAACTCCATAGCCAGATATGAGTGTCGAGTAGCAGTTTCAATCCCGCAGCACCTCCCAGTCACTTTCCTCGTTGGCCGGAGAAACGATATCGCCGACGATCTCGATCGTGTCCTTCATTGAACCCAGCCAGTCGGCCGGTGCGGCTGGCGATGGTGGGACCACCTCCGCGACCGGCTTGCCAAAACGAGTCACGCGGATGGGTTTCTTGGTCTTCTGCACCTGTTCGAGGAGCGCCAGGCACTTGGCTTTGAATTCAGAAATAGCAACTTCCTTCATGACTAACTTATTAGACCATAGTCAACTTTAGTGGTCAACACTCACCTGGGGACGGTTGGCGCTTTCGGCCATCGTTTGTTACCTGAACTCTGCAGTAGATCGAGTGCCAGACAGTTGTTCTGCCGTGCACTAAGCGGATAAGCGGGAATTCGGTACTAAGCGAGTCGCCGAGCGCGTTCCTCCTCCCGCATCTGCAGTTTGACCACGATGTGTTTCGCATACCACTCAGGCCAATCTTGGTCTGGATGGCCGAGTTTGCTCTCGAAGGAGTGGTGGGCCTCAGCGGCTTCTCGGAGCAGTTGAGCGAGTTCGTTTTCATCCTGAATGTACATGCTCTTTCCTCCTTGTTCCCCAGTATTGCCGAG
>QIAR01000291.1 GCA_003225595.1 Acidobacteriota bacterium
TCCGTTACCCGTCGGATCCCAGGCAAAGCCGAGGCGCGGAGCGAAATTCGTGTGATCGCCGTGGTAGGGTGCACTGATCTGCTTGCCAACCTGTTGGAGCCCGGCCGTCGGATCGAAGTTGCCCAGCAGGTTGTGTTCCTCTTTCACAACGGTGTTGAGCTCGTACCGCAGGCCAAGATTTACGGTCAAATTTCTGGTGGCGCGCCAGTCATCTTGCACAAAGCCGGCGTATCCCCAATTGTGCATGTGGCGCGTAGGGTCGCCAACCAGTTGACTGCCCGAGGTCGGCACGCCGGCGAAGAAGTCTTCCAACGACGTGGCTCCGGCGAAAGCGTCGTTGGCAAATCCGAATTTGATTCTGCCTCTGGCGCCGCCGTATGCGCCGCCGATGAAGGCGTCACGATGGATCTCTCCGCCAAACTTGAAAGCGTGCTTACCGTGGGTATACGAGATGTGGTCCACGAATTGTAACCTGGTGTCGGGCCCTTGCACCTTGGGCCAGTTAAAACCACCCAATTCCTGGGGGAAGATGTAAAAAGGAAAAATGTTGATCCGGGGCAATCCGCCATACAGGGGATTAGTCACGCCCGTGTTGAGGCCATAGCTGGACGCAAGTTTGTTGTGGTCGGCAGTAAAAGTGGGCTGGTAAAGACGGTTGTAGCCGAACCGCGCTTCATTTACCCAACGAGAACTGGGGATCCAAGCCCAATTTGCCCCCAGGACTTGGGCGCGAGTGTGTATTTGTGTCAGCCACTTGGTTTGCAGTTGGCTCGCGTCGCTAACCGTTCCCGAGTTGTTACCGAAAAAGTACATTCCACTCAAGGAGTGGCGATCGTTGATGTGGTCGTCGATCTTACCGACCGCGTTATCGACGGTGACGGAGTTGGGCAGACCAAAGTTAATAACGGTTGGATCTACCGGATTGGTGCCGTTATTGGTGGGGAACCCACTGCCGTCGCAAGAGATAGGCGGGCCCAATGTGCACCCGCCGATCTGCAGGCTGACGGTGCTTACGTTGACACTCGGGTCAATCAGGTGTTGAGCCTGCACGCCGGCGATGGCATCCACCAGGCTGTTCGCCGGATCGCCGCCCAGTGTTACGGTGGCCGGGGTAGATATCTGACCTGTGTTGCCCACCGTGTAGCGTTGCCCCTCGTAACCGCCGAAGAAGAAGAGCTTATCTTTGATAAGCGGTCCACCCGCCGTGCCGCCGAACTGCTCCAGGTTTCGTGGATTCTTCGGCCCCGAGGCTACCGTGTTGAAGTAATTGCGCGCATCGAACGGGGTGTCGCGTCCAAAAGCGTACGCCGTGCCGTGCAGACCGTTGGTCCCCGATTTCAGCCCAACGTTGACGATGGCACCGGGCTTCCAACCGTATTCCGCGGAAGGATTTTCCTGGAGATTGAATTCCTGAATAGAGTCGACCGGCAGGATGGTCGCCGAATCACCCGCGATCCCCGCCCCATTGATTATGCTCTGTCCAGAGAAAGGTTCACTGTTGAACAGACCATCAATGATATAGACGTTGTCTTCAGCGCGCAGACCGTTGGTGCTGGTGGTAGAGAATCCGCCCCCTGGATAGCGCATCACACCCGGGCGAAGCTGAAGCAGGTTCTCGTAATTACGGCCATTCAAGGGCAGGTCATTGATCTCCTTGTTGCTTAGCGTTCCTCCCAGGACGGAAGAGATGGTATTCAGCAGCGGTATCTCTTCGGTGACAATGATCGTCTCGGAAGCCTCCCCAGGCGGCAATACAAGGTCGATCAGGGCGTCCCTGGCAACCTCTAGCTCGATGTTCTGGCGCTCAATACTTTTGAAACCCTTAGCCTCGGCACGCACCTTATAAATACCGGGACCCAAGTCGGGAGCGACGTAGGCGCCCGCGTCATCCGTAGTCAGAGTTCGCGAGACCCCTCTTTGCACATCCGTGATGGTCACGGTCGCCCCGCGTAAAGCAGCGCCCGTCTGGTCCCGAACGTTTCCCAGGATACGTCCCGTAGGAGTTTGGGCGGATAAGGGAAGGCAAACCAGAAACATGGGACCGAGAAGCCGAATTGCTTTTCCGCCGGCGTGGAGCAGTACCCGGGTCCTGAGGCTTAAGGTTACGGGATTCATACGAGGCCCCTCCGATAAATAGTGTTGGAGTGATGTCCCGAAAATCTGGTCCGACAGCTGTACCACCCTATGAGTTTTTCTGTCAAGATATTTTATTAACACGCGGCTTGACAGCAGATGACAAGTTTGTGGTATAGGTGTCAGGCTGCTCGCCCGCGCGTGGCACCTGGGCGCGATTGAGGTAGCCAACACCCGGCGGCAGCGCTGCAAAGACCTCATACTTACTCCGGAGGGCACATATATGGCTATCGCGACGATCAACCCCGCCACTGGGCTACTCCTGAAAGCATTCGAGCAATTGTTGGACTCGCAGATCGACGAGAAACTTCGACGCGCAGTCGACACGTTTTCCAAATACCGCGAGGTGCCATTCGCCGAACGAGCGCGAATGATGATCAAGGCTGCCGACATTCTGGACACAGAGAAAGAAACTCTCGGCAGATTGATGACGATGGAAATGGGGAAGCCGTTTCGGGCTGGCGTGGATGAGGCCGTCAAATGCGCATGGGCATGTCGGTACTATGCTGAAAATGCAGAGCGCTTTCTCCTCGATGAAGTAATCCAAACGACCGCTAGCCGGAGTTACATCCGCTACCAGCCCCTTGGACCCATCCTGGCGGTGATGCCGTGGAATTTTCCATTCTGGCAAGTCATCCGCTTCGCGGCTCCAGCTTTGATGGCCGGCAACGTCGGGCTCTTGAAGCACGCGTCGAACGTCCCGCAATGTGCGCTCAGTATTGAAGATATCTTTCGCAGAGCAGGATTTCCGGACGGAGCTCTCCAGACACTTCTTATCGGCTCCGACAAGGTCGACGGAATTCTGGGTGATCCGCGAGTGGTTGCAGCAACACTCACAGGAAGTGAGGAAGCGGGAATCAAGGTGGGAACTGCGGCCGCAAAGAGAATTAAAAAAGTGGTGCTCGAGCTGGGTGGCAGCGATCCCTTTATTGTCATGCCGAGTGCAAATCTCGATGAGGCCGTCGCCACCGCCGTTAAAGCCCGGATCCTAAACAATGGGCAGTCCTGCATCGCGGCTAAGCGCTTCATCGTTGCCGAGCAGATTGCAAGCGAGTTCGAAGGCAAATTCGTGAGTAAGATGGAGGCGCTCAGGGCCGGCGATCCCCTCGACGAAAACACGGAACTGGGGCCACTTTCGACCGCAGACGCTCTCGCCGGACTGGATGCAGATGTTCGAAAGTCTGTCGAAGCAGGGGCGCGGTTGTTGACCGGAGGCAAGCGGCTCGATCGGCCGGGAAACTTCTATGCTCCCACGGTGTTAACCGACATTCCAAAAAATTCGCCGGCCTACGGGGAGGAGTTGTTCGGCCCGGTAGCCTGCCTGTTCCGAGCGAAGGATATAGATGAGGCAATTCGGATCGCAAACGACAGCCGATTTGGGCTAGGAGCGAGCGCGTGGACCAACGATGAGAGTGAGCGTGGGCGCTTCATTAACGAGATCGAAGCTGGAATGGTGTTCATCAACCGAATGGTCGCTTCCGACCCCCGTCTCCCGTTTGGCGGTGTGAAGCAGTCCGGTCACGGCCGGGAACTGGGGCCGTACGGAATCCGTGAATTTACCAATACGAAGACGGTCTGGATTCAAGAGGCTGCCGAAGGATTGCGCACCTCGAAAGCAGCGTGACGCCTGGGAGACGTCAGACCACGGATGTAAGAAGCTTGCTGGGGAATAATTTGTGTTTAAGGTAGTCCAGACATCGCGGCTTTACGAGCAAATCGTTCAGCAAATCGAGGAGTCGATCCTTCAGGGTGCTCTGAAGCCCGGTGACCAACTGCCCGCAGAACGTGAACTCGCCGAACAATTTGGCGTGAGCCGAACCGCCGTCCGAGAGGCGGTCAAGGCACTTCGGGAAAAAGGACTGGTAGAAGCCTATTCCGGGCGCGGGACGTTCGTCACCGATGGGACATCACAGGCCATCCGGCAGTCGCTCGACCTGATGATCAAAATCGGCCAGCCGGACGGTTCCACGCACCTTGCCGAACTTCGAGCGATTCTCGAGCCGGAGATTGCCGCTCTGGCTGCGACCCGCGTTGAGGAACAGCATGTCGCTACCATGCGTGATGCCGTCGCCGTGATGGATCGCGCCCGACAGGATCCCGATGCCTATATCGAAGCAGATCTCGACTTCCATCTGGCATTGGCGGAAGCGGCGGCAAATCCTCTCATTCTGTCTTTGATCGATTCAATTGTGGGGCTTCTTCGCGAACAGCGGATGCGGATCTTTAAGGTTGATGGTGGCCCGGAGCGCGGGCAGTTTCATCACAAGCGCATTCTGGAAGCTATCGAGCAGAGGAACGCAGAAAAAGCGCGCGAGGCCATGCGGGCCCACCTGCAGCAAGTGCGCAAAGATTCCCAGGTCTACTCTGCCGAGGAGCAATCGACGCTCTCAAAACCCGTTACGTAGTTTGGAGCCCTTATTGATGGCCAATCTCGGATTTGTCGGTCTCGGAGTGATGGGCAGCCAAATGGTGAACCGTCTTCTCGGTAAGGGACACGCCGTGACCGGATACAACCGGACCCGCTCCAAGGCGCCGTGGTTGATCGACCGCGGCATGAAGTGGGCGGATTCGCCACGCGCGGTGTCTGTTGCCGCAGACGTAACCTTTGCCATGGTCACCAACTCCGCTGCACTCGCCGCCATTACCGATGGACCGGACGGGTTGCTTGCCGGCTTGAGCAAAGGAAAGACATTTATCGACATGAGTACAGTCAGTCCTACAGTTAGCCGCGCGCTTGCAACGAAGGTACGCGAAAAAGGCGCAGACATGGTCGACTCACCGGTGTCAGGAAGCGTCGCGACTCTTCAGGAAGGAAAATTGTCGGTTATGGTCGGCGGACGTCGCGAGACCTTCGAACGCGTGAGACCCCTGCTCGAGGACATCGGCCCCAAGGTCACCTACGTTGGCGATAACGGCCTCGCCCTCTCGATGAAGATCGCCGTCAATCTTAGCCTCGCTACCCAGATGCTGGCGTTCTCAGAAGGCGTGTTGCTGGCAGAAAAGAGTGGGATCGCCCGCGAGACGGCGGTGGACGTTCTCACGCATAGCGCCGTGGCGTCTCCGATGATTCAATACCGCGGACCGTTCGTCCTCCAACAGCCTGAAGAGGCCTGGTTCGACGTAAACATGATGCAGAAAGATATGCTGCTGGCGTTGGAAATGGGTCGTCAGCTCGACGTCCCCTTGCCAACGACGGCTATATCCAACGAGTTTCTGACTGCCGCGCGCGGCATGGGCATGGCGAAGCGGGATTTCGCAGTCATGTTTGATGTGTTGGCTCACATGTCAGGGGTGGCGAAATGACAACTGCCGCCCATCGCCCAGAAGCCGATTTCAAGATCGGCGTCGAACAATGGATCCGCATGTACCGGCAGATGGTCAGCATTCGCCTGTTCGAAGAGCAGGTAAACGAACTGTACACTCGCGCCGTGATGCCAGGACTGGCCCATCTTTATGCAGGCGAAGAAGCGGTAGCGGTTGGGATCTGCGAGGCGCTCCGGCGCGACGACTACATCACCAGCACTCATCGCGGCCATGGGCACTGCCTGGCCAAAGGCGCATCGCCGGACCGGATGTTCGCAGAGCTACTCGGCAAGGAAGCCGGCTACTGCCGTGGCAAGGGCGGATCGATGCACATTGCCGATCCGGCCACCGGGAATCTGGGAGCGAACGCAATCGTGGCTGGGAGCGTGGGGATCGCGACCGGCGCGGCGTTTTCAGCGAAGCGGCTGGGCGCGAGCCAGGTCGCGGTGTGCTTCTTCGGGGAGGGAGCGCTCGGACAAGGCGTGCTCTACGAAGTAATGAACTTGGCTCAGCTCTGGAGGCTGCCGGTGATCTACGTCTGCGAGAACAATCTGTATACGGAGTATACGCACTACTCAGAGACTACCGCGGGCGATATCGTGGCTCGAGGGGCCGCTTTCGGATTGCACGCGGAGAGCGTCGAGGGACAGGATGTGCGAGCTGTGCACGACACCGCAACCCGCCTCGTCGAACGTGCGCGCCAGGGGCAAGGCCCCGCGTTCCTCTGCTGCAACACGTACCGCTACAGTGGTCATCACGTCGGCGACATCAACCGAGAATATTACCGCTCGAAGCAGGAAGAGCAGCGCTGGAAGACCGAGCGCGATCCTATTAAGCTACTGGCCGATTGGCTTAGCGAACAGAAGCTTGCCGACTCCAGTCTTTTCGATAGCATTCACTCGCAGGTTAAGTCCGAGATGGAGAAAGCCGTTAAATTTGCAATATCGGCCCCCTATCCCAGTCCCGAAGAAGTGGAGCAGGACGTGTATGCCTGAAGCTGCCCATCGCGAATTGACCTTCGCACAAGCAGTCCGCGAAGCGCTGGCCGAAGAAATGCGCCGCGATTCGC
>QIAR01000302.1 GCA_003225595.1 Acidobacteriota bacterium
GGACGCCGAGCGGTTCCTGCAAGCGTTCCGGGAACGGCTGGCCAAGTTCGGGTTGGAATTACATGCGGACAAGACACGACTGATCGAGTTCGGACGGTTCGCCGCTCGAAACCGGAAACAGCGGGGAGAGGGGAAACCAGAGACCTTCACATTCTTGGGTTTCACCCGCGCTCAATCGTCGTCCATGCCTCGCGGCATTCCGGTTGATGATCTGGATACTGCTCCGAGCGTAACCGAGATCATTGGTCCCATCGGTGAAATGTTCTACCATCTCGGACACCATGAGATAGTGGACAATGTTGGCGTTGATCGGTTGGCACCAAGACCTTAACTAACTGCCGTGAGATCGGTATCGACGTGGAAGCCGAGATCGTTACCACCGATCCTCTCGCCATCGGCAGGAAGGTCAATGAATGGCTGGTTGGGCACATGAGTTCGGGCCCGTGCGTAGCGGCAGTATTGGAAGGGAACGAGGCACCAAGGAAGGTTCGCAAGCTCTGCGGCGCAACGTTGCCGAATGTGGCGGATCCCGGTACGATCCGGTTCGATTTTTCGTGCGACTCGCCAGCCCTAGCGAACCGCGAGAAGCGCCCTGTGTTCAATCTTGTGCACGCATCGGACCCTGATGAGGAGAATTCGATTGCTAGAGAGATTGAGCTCGTGTTCCGAAATTCTGCCAAACAAAGTCGACCGGAGATGCAGCGGTTCTTCTCCGTTGACTGTGGGCACGCGGCTATTAGCGGTCGGAGTTGTGGCCGTGTTTTTGACGAGTGCACAGGTGTGGTGTTTAAACATCGGGCCCAAGCAACAAACGGCATCGCAGCCAGATAGATCTGGGGTAAGGGAGCAGCGGCCCGCTAGCGAACAGTCGACGCAACTTGCCCAGCACTCATCCCAAGGAGAATCGCACGGGAATGCGTGGATAATTCACACAGACTTGGGAGTATTCGTCGCGACACTCCTGTTGGCCGGCTTTACATTCGTTCACGTTCGGCATTTCAGGCGGCTCGTCGAGAGAATCGAGAGAATTTATGAGCTACAGAGCACTCCACGAATCGTCGCATCCCTGATTGATGATGAGGGCCACGTGCCACGCATCCGCGTGCAAAACATCGGGCAGGTGCCGCTTGTTGTCGTGGGCTTGAGATTCCAGCTATTACAGTTTGGCAGCATGATTGAGGACCCTCCTTCGCAGGACGTGAGCGAAATCAGATACTCCTGGATGGTGCCAGGAGAAACGCGAATGATTGACAGGCCCCTGTTGAGGCGTTTGTGGACAGACGGCAGTGCACGGTCAGTGACAATTGAATGCTCGTATTTGGTGCCGCAGTTTTGTGATCCTTGGTCCAAGGTGGGCCGATACAACTTCCCAGGCTTCAGATCCTGCGCTGCACTCGGCTCGCCGCATTCCCGAATGCCGTCTTAGCCTGCTCCTCGAGTTCTCGCTCTCTCATTGCCGCGGCAGAAATTTTCAAGCGTTCACGAGATTTCCTAAGCGCATGGCGAAAAGAATTCGCCTTCCGCCGAATGAATCAGCGCGTGCGACGCGAGAATTTTCCGGAAGAAGCAAGACCACCGTGCGCCCGCTAGTCCACGACTCTTGCTGTCATCTCCTCTGACGGCTCGCCGCCCGCCATTGCCTGCGCCAAAATCAACTGTTTCCCTTCAACTCTCAAGCTTGGCAGGCGTATGCCGAACAACAATGCCGCACCCATGCAGGCGACTGCACCTATGGCGAGGGTCAGCGGCGCACCCAACCGGTCGGCCAGTGCTCCCCCCAAAAGCGCACCGAACGGCGCCATGCCCATGAACATCATCGAGTACACGGCCATAACACGGCCGCGCAACTCGTCAGGCACCATGGCCTGAATCAACGTGTTCGAGCAAGCCATTTGCAGCATCATGGAAAAGCCCACTGGAAGCAGAAGCGCCGCAGAAAGCGAGAAGTGACGGGAGAACGAGAACAACAACAGGCTTATGCCAAACCCGCCACACGAAAATGCCACCCAGCGACCCAGTCCCTTGACTCCCGATCGCATGGCCAGCGTTAGAGCTCCCAGCAGCGCACCGACGCCAGTTGCGCCCATCAAGATTCCCAGCCCCCGCGCGCCACCGTGCAGGATGCGATCAGCGAAGACTGGCATCAGCACGGTATAAGGCATCCCGACCAGGCTCACCAGCCCGAGCAGCAAGAGTAGGGCGCGGATGGGCGCGGTCCGGCTGACAAAACGAAATCCTTCAATGATGTCGGCCAGCGGAGAAGCTGCACTGGGCATGCGTCTGGTGCACTGGATTTTCATCATCAGCAGGCCGATGATGACTGCGATATAGCTCACGCCGTTGGCAAAAAAGCACCAGCCCTCGCCGATCTTGGCTACCAGAATTCCCGCGATCGCAGGGCCGATAATGCGCGCGCCGTTGAACATGGAAGAATTGAGCGCGATCGCATTCATCAGGTCTTCTTTGCCGACCATGTCCACCAGAAAGGCCTGCCGCCCAGGAATATCAAAGGCATTAACTATGCCGAGGGTCGAGGCAAGCACAAAGATGTGCCAAACCTGCACTTTGCCGGTCAGCGTCAGCCCCGCCAGGATCAAGGCCAGGATCATCGAAAGGGTTTGCGTAGCGATAATGACGCGGTGGCGGTTCGCGCGGTCTGCCATCGCGCCGCCAAATGGGGCCATAAGAAAAACCGGAATCTGACTGGCGAAACCTACGGAACCCAGCAGCAACGAGGACCCGGTCAGGCGGTACACCAGCCAGGACTGGGCAACGCTCTGCATCCACGTCCCGATCAATGAGATAAGTTGACCGCTGAAAAAGAGCTGAAAATTGCGGTGATGCAGCGCGCGTAGTACCGCCGGTAGTCTTCCGCGATTTCGCGGGCCGAGTGCCGTGCTATCCTTTGTTTGATGGGTAACAGCGCTATGATCTGCCACGTCCCCTTTTGATGCTACCGACGAGTTACAAGACCATTTTTAGTCGGTCGGTACCCCTCTCCCAAAGATTGCGGCACTTTCCGGGGCCAAACTGGTGGCCAACAAGCCCCCGTCGGACCCAGCCGGCGGTCCGAATTTAGGGCTTCCCTCGGGTCAAGCACTGCGCTACAGTCTTTCTTGTCGGCAAGTTACCGAACCGCAGATCTCGATAGGCTGAAATCCCAATATAGAGACTCGGCAAGGTGCTCCGGGAATTAACCGCCCTGCGAGGAAAAAATGAGCAGCAGCGAGGTTGGACTCGAGCGCCGTGCGGCGCAACGCTTCGATTTTCAGCTTCCGCTCTCCGTCCGGATTATCAATGGCGAGGGCGAAGGGTCCGGACTCACACAGGACCTCAGCGCCCGTGGAGCTTTCTTCTACACGGATTTTGTGCTCGAGCTGGGTGCGAACGTGGAAGTCACACTGGTGATGCCATCAGAAATTACCCTTTCTGAAAACATGCGCGTTCGATGCCGGGGCAAGGTGCTGCGCGTCACTCCACCCGCCATCGGAAACAAAATTGGAGTCGCGGTTCATCTCGAAAATTACGAGTATCTGCCCGAGACTCATGTGGTATCCACAACTTCCGGCGACTACGGTCGCATCTCAGCCTTACACGAGCACGCGGTTCAAGACGAGGCTCCAGCCACGAATTCGCCAACAAGTGGGTCCCGACGTTTCGCAGTTCCTTGACCAGCGCGGCTTTTGGGCCGGCTCTAAAAGGTGGCATGCAGCTAAAAAAGTAGTTTTTTATTTGTACCCTCCTTTTCAAGTCGGAGCATTTCGCTTAGAATATCCAGTCAGCAAAGGGATCTTGCTTCGAGGTTCCCTGTGGAGTGCGCCCTTCGCTTGTCCTCACTTCAGATTCGGGACTAGCAGCAATGAGTGTCTTAGTGCCGAAATCGAAATAAAGACAGGTTACGAAGGTCACTTGGCTACGAGTACTTTTCCCCAATACCATGCAGATACCTAAGGATACGAGTGAGAACCCAAACATGCATGGCATAGGGGTTGCCGTCCTCAGCGAAGACCGGGACCAGGTGGCCGTGCTCCAGCACCGACTAGAGAGCACCAACCTGGGCCGAACTGTCTTTAGCCGTATCGGTTTCCCGGTCGGCCCAACGGACCCCATCCTGCGGCAAATCCAGGATCAAATGGCCGAGGTTGTGTTCGTCGACATTGATCCGGAGAATCCGCAGCGCGCGATCAGCGCAATCGAACTGATCCACGTAAACACAAGCGAGATCACCATATTTGCCATAGGCGAAATGAGCGCGTCCTCGCTAATCGTGGCAGCCATGCGGGCCGGAGCTCGCGAATTCCTCGATCGTTCTGCTAGTCGAGACGCCTTGCTCGAAGCTCTGACCCGGCATACCACCTCTCGCAGCAAAACACGGAGTAGCGCCGGTAAAGCCAAAGTTTTTACCGTAGTGAACGCCAAAGGTGGTTCCGGCGCAACTACTGTGGCTGTGAATACCGCGATTGCACTGCAAGAGAACCAAGGTAAAGTCGTGCTGGTTGACTTTGCTCTTATCGGGAATGCCGCGCTGCACCTGAACGTGCGACCCAGCTTCGGGGTGCTTGACGCGCTGCAGAATTTGCATCGCATGGACGCATCTCTGCTCGACGGTTTCATGAGTTCCCATAAGGGCGGGTTGCGGCTGCTTGCGGGACCGCAGCAGCCTTATTCGGTGGTGCCAACAGCGGCTGAACTCGCTCGCCTTTTCGATCTCCTGGTCAGTCACTACCGCTACGTCATTGTGGATTGTTCCAGTCGCATGGATCAGACCACCCGCCAACTGTGTGATTTATCGAACGCAGTGTTGCTGGTGACCCAGGCCGACGTGGTTTCCCTGTGGAGCGCAGGCCGCATTCAGGCGTTCCTCGAAGAAGGGGTGGGACGTGAGCGGCTACGACTGGTACTCAATCGTTACAAGAAAATTCCGGGTTTCACTGAACAAGATGTCGAAAGAGCCACCAACTGCAAAGTCCTTTGGAAGGTTCCGAACAATTATCAACTGGTTGGACCTGCCATTGATAAGGGCGTACCGGTGGCCCTGCAAGACAATCATGAGGTGAGCAGGTCGCTCATTTCTCTCGCAGCCATGCTGGCGCAGGCTTCCACTTCCGGTGAAGGTGCCCTCGATCTCGTCTACCAGCACGACAAGAGTGACGCCAAGAAGAACCCGGGCCGCTTGATGATCTCGCCGCTTCGCGCCGGCCAATAGTCCCTGTTCTCCTGAAGTTCGTATCGGTCTGACTTCTTAAAGTAAACTGAACCTTGATGCTGGTTCCTATTGCCCGTCTGCGGCGCTGGTTTGCTTTGGGCGCGATCATCATCACCGTGATTGTCGCCGCGGCATACTTCTTCGGCCACTGGCAGGTGCGCAAGGCTCTGAAGGCAGTCCCCAAGAAAATCGGATATGAAGTCCAGCAAAGCGCGCAGGAGTTCACTATCTCTCGCTCTGAACAGGGACGCACGATATTCACTGTACGCGCCAGCAAGGCTGTCCAATTCAAGCAGGGAGGTCGCACCGAGCTGCACGATGTGTACATAATTGTTTACGGTCGCGATGCCAGCCGCTACGACCGGATTTACGGAGCCGATTTCGAATATGACCCGCAGTCCAGTGATGTAAGCGCCAAGGGGGATGTCCAAATTGACCTTGAGGCGAATCCTGCAGGCCTCGCCAGCCCTGACCAGGCCCCGCCCAAGGAACTGAAAAATCCCATGCATCTCAAGACCAGCGGCCTGGTATTCAACCAGAAGACCGGCAACGCCTACACGAAAGAAAAAGTCGAGTTTCGCGTACCGCAGGCCAGTGGCTCCGCTACAGGTGTGGATTACGTGGCCAAAGGGAATCTCCTCACATTGCAGTCCCGGATAGAGATTCTGTTGAATGGTCCGAATCCGGCCAGAGTGACTGCCACGCGCGGTGTCATTACCAAGGAGCCGCGCCAGATCGTGCTCGAGCGCCCACGCATGACGCGCAGCGACGAGAAACTGGAGTCGGAAAAAGCTACGTTCTTCCTCCGCGATGACAATACTGTCGAACGCATTCTGGCGTCTGGTGACGTGCGGGCGGACATGAAACGACGATCCGAGACGCAGGCCCGCGCGGGGCAAGCCGAACTGCTGATGACGGGCGACAGCGCCACTTTGCGCACAGCTGTTCTTTCAGGAAATGTGCAGATCCAATCCACGGGCAGGCACAACATCCAAGGCAATGCCGGCCGCGTCATCCTCAGTTTTTCTGGAAAGAACCGCCTGGACAAAATTCACGCCGAAGCAGGCGTAAAGTTGGCGCAGTATCAAGCGCCGGCGCCGACGACCACAGTGCCAAACACGGCCGCATCGAATGCGCTCAGAGCGAATGCGCAGAATCTCGAAATCACCGCGCCTGCGATGGACTTATTCGTCCAGAATGGCAAACGCATCAATCGGGCGGAAACCTCCGGCACCGCCCAG
>QIAR01000303.1 GCA_003225595.1 Acidobacteriota bacterium
TCGACTGCCGACGCGCGGAATTCTCCGCCGAAGAACCCATTGCCCGGCTACGTATGATTTGCCAGTCTTGGAGGGTTATGTTTCACGCGGAATACTCCTCCGGTCAGCCATTGCGGATGCTGGTGGACCTTCGCTCCGCGGTTGACGACGCAGTGGCACAAAGCGGAACCGGTGGAAGCGCAGCGACAGGCGCATCGAAACCATCACGCGCGGCCGCCGCGTCGGCCTGCTCCGGGTCGCAGCCAGAC
>QIAR01000304.1 GCA_003225595.1 Acidobacteriota bacterium
CACCTTAATGGGCGGCGACCTGTGTCACGGTTTTGATGGCGATGCGTTCCAGTTGGCGATCGTCGGCTGTATCCAGCCCACTGCAACAGAGGCAGTATTGAAGGCGCTGGAACCAGCGGGAAAGCCAGTGTTGTTCGTTTCCAATGCAGCACAGGCTGGACAGGCAGTACGCGACACGCACCCGCGCGTCATGGTGCTGCGGCAGCACGAAGGTTGGTTGGATGCCCTGGTGCTGGTTTCCGGCGAGGCCCTGCGCCGCAGCGAGGCCACGGCCCGTGCCGTGCATGCCGAGCACGCTAAAGCGGCGCTGGAGCGTCAAGCCACACTCGGGCGCTACATGCTTGAAATGCGCCACAACCTAAACAATGCGCTGACGTCGGTGCTGGGAAATTCCGAGTTACTGCTGCTCGAGCCGGGCAGCCTTTCGGCCGGTTCGCGCTCGCAGATCGATACGATTCGCAACATGGCCTTGCGCATGCATGAAATCCTGCAGCGCTTCTCCTCACTGGAAAAAGAGCTCAGTTTTGTGGAGAAACAAGAAAACCACGCGAACTCGAAAGCCGCGAGCATCGGCGGTTGAGTACGCTGGGCTTGAAGTTTGGCCCTCCCCGGAACGCTAGTTGCAATATGCAGGACTATCGGGCTTCGCGCCGGACAGGGCACGCCGGAACGAACCCAAAAGTTAGCAGCGCGTGCTCCACTCTCTGACACACAAAATGCACAAACTCTCCATCAAGGTAGCGGTTCTCGAGCATGAATTATCGGAACTCCGCGTACTTCTGGAGCGTGAAGCCGGAGTTTTGTTCGACGGCCCAACCGAGATGCTAACCGCCCGTGTCGCGGGATTTCTGGAGTCCCGTCATCTGACTTCGGCCACCGATCTAATCAAGCTGATCCAATCCTCCGAGACTGAGAGCGAGGCGTTGCTGGAATCTCTGCTAGACGGCGAGACGGGATTTTTCCGCAACCTGGCAGCATTCGAAGCTTTTGAGAAGAAGGTGCTTCCTGAACTCCACGATCGAAAGTCCGCCGACAGCCCGTGTTGCTTCCGCATCTGGAGCGCTGGGTGCTCTACGGGCGAAGAAGCTTACTCGATTGCCGTATCCGTGTGCCAGGGTATGAGCGGGGCTGGAGGCTGGAACATCCACATCGTTGCCAGCGATATTCGCCGCCAGGCACTCGCCATCGCCAGACGTGGACTCTATTCTGAACAGGCAATTGTCCATGTGCCGCCTAATCTGATCAAAGCTTACTTCTCGAAAATCGGCCAGCACTTTCTGGTGAAGCCCCGCCTGCGCAATCTGGTGACCTTCACTCCCATGAATCTGGTCCGCCCAGTTTACATCGGTCGCTTCGATTGCATTTTCTGCATGGACGTGCTGCGGCACTTTTCCATGGCGCAGCGCATCGCGCTAGTGCAGCGCCTGCATCTCTATCTTCAACCGGGCGGTTATCTCTTGCTTGGGCTCGGCGACAAACTTCCCGCCGTGGATCCGGGCTTCCAGATTCACACTGACGGCGGTTTCACGGTTTATCAAAAGCCACTCAGCATCGCCGCCAAATCGGGACGATAGGTAAGTAAGAAGGAAAAAGTAAGAAGTCAGAACGCGGAATGCAGAAGTCAGAAGTCGCGAATTTTAGAAGTAAGATTCCAGAAGCAAGATTCCAGATGTAAGGTTCCCAATTTACAGACCTTCTGATTTCCTTCTGGTGATTCTCTTTCAGTTTGTCATCCCGTCTCTAACGACGGCAGCCCGTGTCAAGGGATTTGGCAAACACTTCTCCGTTGAACATGACAGGCGCCATTCGCCATGAGATTTACGTATGTGACGGAGATCACTTCAGATGCACCGTCACCTCAGTTTTGCTTCGCTTGGCAGCAGGGTTCACTTGCACTTTCGGCATTCCGTACTTCGGCTTGATCTCGTGGCAGCCGTCGCAGTACACGCCACCGGCGGCTGATTCGGGTTCCGGCATTGGGCTGGCCACGGCGAAATCGCGGTCGGCTTCGAGTTGTCGATCCACGTCGGCGATCAGCTTTTCATTTTCTTCTTGCGTCAACCACTTCTTCACATTCAGCAGATATTTCTCGAACCGGGCAATGGGGTCGCGCTTGCGCCAGTACTCGAACAGCGGCTTGGGGACGTACTCGGCGGCGTCGTGGATGGCGTGTCCTTTCATGCGCATCATCTTGGCTTCGATGAGCGTGGGGCCTTCGCCGCGGCGGGCGCGCTCGCAGCCTTCGTGGGCGGCATCGTAGACCTGGCAGGTATCAGTCCCGTCCACGATCACGCCGGGAATGCCGTAGGCAATGGCGCGCTCGGCTAGATCCTTTACGCAGAACTGCATGTCGCAGGGCGTCGAATAGCCCCACAGATTGTTCTCGACGAAGAGCACCAGGCCAAGCTTCTGCACCGCGGCAAAATTCAGGCCTTCGTAAGTCACTCCCGTGGATTGGCCCCCGTCACCAATGTAGGTCATGACGGCGATGTTGCGTCCCTGGAGGCGCGCGCCAAGGGCCACACCCGCCAGTACGGGGATAAGATCGCCGAGCGTGGAGATGGGCGCGACGACGTTGCGCTTTTGAATGTCACCGAAATGAGATGATGCATCGCGACCCTTGGTCGGCGAGCCAGCCTTGGCCATGTACTGCATCATGATGTCGCGCGCGGAGAAGCCGCGTACCAGAAGCGAACCCTGATTGCGGATCATCGGCCCCATCCAATCATCGGGGCCGAGCGCGTAGGCTGAGGCGCAGGAACAGGCTTCCTGGCCAAGTCCGAAGTACACTCCGCCGACGACTTTTCCCTGCTTGTAGAGGTTTTCGAGCACCTGCTCCATTTTGCGGTTGAGGAGCATCCAGCGGTAGATCTCGATGCATTGCTTCTTCGAGAGGAATTTCGAGTCTCGAATCGGCGGCACGGGCGCGCTTAGATCGCCGGCAACTTCGTAACGGACGTCGTCGCCTGTGCGGACCTGGCTTACTTGGAAGGTGGGCTTTTCCAGGCGGTAGTCGAGGATGGTGTAGGTGCGCTGATGATTGGCCGGCTTCGCCGTTAGAGGTTGCGGGGCGCGCTGGCCGCGACCATTTGAACTGGTGCGCGGAGGAGTCTTGGAAGATTTATTCTTCTTCGCCATCGCGATTGGGTCGCTTACGACCTTAAGAAGAATGCTAAACCGTGCGGAAGGGTTTGACCAACTATATGAAGATTGTCGCCCGTACGGAGCTGCCTGCATAACCTGCCCACGTAAAGTTGGCGAGGGCACCTGCACCACAAGGACTTTCACGCCCAGAATGTCTCTTCTTCCTTAGATAGCTTGCGCAACTCAGTTGGCGGCTTCATCGGGATGCCAACCGACGGTCCCAGAAGGGCGTCTAGCGTTTCCAGCCAAAGGATTTGGCTGTTGAAGACCGTTCCGAAGTTGCGCGATACAGAGTCCGCAACTTCCTCCAGCGAAAGTGGATTCCCGAGTTCCTTAGCCACGGACGTGACCGGTTTCGAGTTGATCCCACAAGGGATGATCAGATTAAAGTAGTCCAAATCGGTGTTCACGTTCAACGCGAAACCGTGCGTGGTGACGCCGCGGGAGATGTGGACGCCGATCGCTGCGACCTTGGCACTTTCGTTGTTGGAGGGAGCCTCGGGCTCAACTGGACCGCCGGGGGTGGCCGTTCCCACATGGCGAGTGCTGCCTCCCAGTTTCGTGGGGCTAGCCCATACACCGGTCAACCCCGGAACACGCTTGGTGGCGATCCCGAAATCAGCGCAGGTGCGGATCAGGACTTCTTCCAAGCGTCGCACAAACTCCACAGCGCCTAACGTCTTACGCTTCCCATCTCCTGAAGAGAATCCGCGAAGATCGAAAATCGGGTAGCAAACGAGCTGCCCGGGGCCGTGAAATGTAACGTCGCCTCCGCGATCACATTCGAAAACTTCCACGCCGCCCTTTGCGAGCTGCTCAGGCGAGGCCAGCACGTTCGCGGCTTTGGCATTCCGGCCGAGCGTGATCACCGGCGTGTGCTCCAGCAGAAGAAGAACATCGCCGATGCTGCCTTCTTTGCGCAACTCCACCAGTTTCTGTTGCAGGCGGAGGGCCGTCGAGTAGTCGAAGGTGCCGAGTTGGAGGACGGAAATCAACTTGTTAAGCAGGTGATTCTACAACCGGGGCTGAGGATTCGAAAAAAACGCGCTCTCATGTAGTCGTGGACACACCACGAGCTTCAAGCAACAGCACACTGTGGCCCTCGGGATCATGCAGTACGGCCCAGGCGGGGCGCTCGCCTTCGCGAGCAGGCTCAAAGCGGAGGATTCGATCTCGGCCGATTGCGTTGATCGCGGCTTCTACGCTAGGGACTTCCAAGAAGACTACCGCCTTGTCGCGCGACGGATAGTCTTCCACCCCCTTTTTTTCCAAGCACAGGAAAGCAGCCCCGGCGTTGAACTGAGCGTGATGGCCGGATTGCTCTCCAGAGAGGATGAGTCCAAGCGTCCCTTCGTAGAATCGCTTTGCCGCAGTCAGATCCTCAAAGTACAGTTCCAGGCCGACCAAGCGGGCGTTGATGTTAGGCATGGGTACCTCGGTCGCAGTGAGATAATGCGCGCCGTCCCTGGCGGGGACTCACTCTGTGCATGCAAAGCGAAAGCAGCTCTGACTAACGAATTCCGTCCCTTCCAGGGCTACTTGTCAAGTAGAGCGCAAACCCCTGCTCGCTCGAACTAGGCGTCTTCGGAACACCGATTTACGAGAGTTCTAGGCTAGCAGTTTGGCGGCGTCCTTGGCGAAATAAGTAAGGATAACGTTCGCTCCGGCGCGGCGGATCGAAAAGAGCGATTCCATCATCACGCGATCGCGGTCGATCCAGTTGTTGCGGGCTGCGGCCTCGATCATGGCGTATTCTCCGGAAACCTGGTAGGCGGCGAGCGGAGCATCGAATCGTTCGCGCGCGGCAGCAATCACGTCGAGGTATGGCAGCGCGGGTTTGACCATGATGATGTCCGCGCCTTCCTCCAGATCGAGTTCGATTTCGCGCATAGCCTCACGGATGTTCGCCGGGTCCATCTGATAGGAACGGCGATCGCCAAACTGGGGCGCCGAGTCGGCGGCTTCGCGGAAAGGACCATAGAAGCCGGACGCAAATTTCGCGGCGTAGGAAAGGATCGGCGTGTTGATGAAGCCTACTTCGTCTAAACCCTTGCGGATCGCGGCCACTCGACCGTCCATCATGTCGGAAGGCGCGATGATGTCGATCCCGGCGCGCGCCAGAGAGACCGAGGTGCGGGCCAATAGTTCGAGCGAGGCGTCGTTCACAATCTCGTACTCGGTCGTGGCAGCGGGAGGCGCGGCCACGGCAGCGCCCAAAGACTGCGGAGTGGAGCGGACAATGCCACAATGCCCATGTGACATGTATTCGCAGAGGCAAACGTCTCCTATCAGAATCAAGTCGGGAATTTCGCGTTTGATAGCGCGGGCGGTCTGCTGCACGATCCCCCCGTCCGCCCACGCGCCCGTGGCAAGTTCGTCTTTTTTTTCCGGAAGACCGAAGAGGATGACTGCGGGCACTCCCAGTGAGTAAGTCTCGCGAGCCTCTTTGACCGCCTCGTCCACCGAGAGATTGAAGACACCTGGCATCGAGCGGACTTCGTTGCGCATCCGTTCGCCCGGGCATACGAACATGGGACACACGAAGGATTCCGGTGAGAGGCGAGTTTCACGTACTAGCGACCGGAGTTGCTCGGTGCGGCGGAGGCGGCGCAGGCGTGTGATGGGGAACGCCACCCTCCGATTCTAGCAGAGGATAAGAGGACGATAAATGCAGCTATTTTCCCGAAACCAGTTACTAAACCGGGAGCAAGCACGACATTCCAGTCGCTAGGAGTCTTCCCGGGCGAGCGGTGTAACATGATTTCTGATGCCGCCTCAGCCGCTCATTCACACCAGCGCCCGGGTTCTGGAATTTGAATCGCTGCGGGAATTATTGCGAGGCTACGCATCTTCTCCACTCGGCCAGCAGCGCGCAGCAGATATTGCCCCCTCTAACGACCGCAACTGGATCGAAAACCAGCAGCAACTTACTACTCAGATCCGCGAATTTCGGCGTGTGGGCGGAAGTTTTGATTTTTCCGGACTGCTGGAAATTACAAAGCTCCTGGAAAAATCACGGATAGAAGGCGCAGCCCTAGAGACAGCCGAGATTCGCGACGTGGTTCTAGTCGTGGACCGTGCAGCCGAATGGCGGGAAATTGCACTGAATCCGCCCACTGCGATGAAAGTGGAATGGAATGCGGTGGCCACGCTCTCCGGTGGAATCGCAGACTTTACCGATTTTCTGCGCACATTCCGCAACAAGATCCGGCCCGATGGCACGCTCGATGACCGCGCGTCTCAGGAACTGGCGCGCATCCGTCGCGAAGTGGAGAAACAGAAGCGGCTGATCCAGGAGTCGCTGCGCAGCTATTTGCGAAGGCTGGCCGAAGGCGGCGCTGTGCAGGATGAGCTGGTCACAATCCGCGGCGAACGATTTGTAATTCCGGTGAAGGCGGAGCAGAAACGGCGTGTCCAGGGTGTGGTTCACGGCGCCAGTTCCAGTGGGCAAACCGTGTTCATCGAGCCGCTCGAAACCATCGAGCAGAACAATGAACTGGTGCGGATGCTCGACGAAGAACTGGCGGAGATTCACCGCATCCTACTGGAAATGACGCGGCGCATCGGCGAGAACGCCGATGCCATTTTTCGGGCTGCTGAGACATTGGCGGAACTCGAATTGCAGTTCGCAAAGGCGCGCTTTGCGGATGACTACAGCTGTGTGGCGGCAATCACGCGTAGTGACGCTCCCCCCCAACCATCGGTCTCAAGCGAAGCTCGACTCCTGTTGCACAATGGCCGCCATCCGCTGCTGGAACGAAGTTTGAAGAGCAAAGGCGGTCATGTCGTTCCCGTCAGCATTGAACTCGAGGGCGAGCGGCGGCAACTCATCATTACGGGGCCGAACACCGGGGGTAAGACCGTTGCCCTGAAAACGCTCGGGCTGCTCGCTCTTATGGCACAGGCCGGAATCCCCGTTCCGGCAGACCGCGCCGAGTTTCCAGTCTTCGACTCAGTGCTGGCTGATATTGGCGACTATCAATCGATCGAGCAAAACCTTTCTACATTCTCCGCGCATGTCACCAACATTGATTTCATCTCGCGCACCACCAGCGCGCATTCTTTGGTGCTGCTGGATGAGCTGGGCTCCGCGACCGATCCCGAGGAAGGCGCGGCACTGGCGGTGGCTATCGCTGAGCACTTTCGCCGCATCGGATGCATCTTGGTGATTTCCACGCACCACACTTCTCTGAAAATTTATGGCACAAATACGCCGGGCGTGGTCAACGCGGCAGTCGGGTTCGACGAGGCTACGCTGCGGCCAACTTATGAGTTGAAGATTGGCGTGCCGGGCGCTTCAGCGGGAATCAATATCGCGCAGCGGCTGGGGCTGAATCCGCAGATCATCAAAGCTGCGCGCTCCCGGTTGGGCACGCAGACCCAAGATGTGGCGCGATTTCTCGATCGCCTGCACGCAGAGTTGCGCGAAGCGGAGGGCGAACGTTTCAGGCTCTGCACTCGGGAACAAGAACTAGAGCGCGAGAGGGTCCGGCTTGCCGCCGAAGGCAAGAAAGAGCAGCAGGCCAAAGTTAAGGAAATGGAAAAAAAGCTGGAGAGCGTGTTGCGGGACTTCGAGTATCACGCCCGGGAGGCGGTCAATGCGATCCAGGATCGGGCGGCAGGGCAGAAGCTCTCGAAAGACGCCGAGCGGCGGATTGCCAAGCTGCGCCGCGAATTCCGCGAGCAGTTCGACTCGACCGTGGTCGCGCATACGACGGGCGCCGACGAGGGTGATCCGAACGCTCAGCCACAACTCGTGAAGCACGTGTCCGAGGGAGATACCGTAAAGCTAAAATCCGTGGGACGACCAGCGCTGGTTGCGCGGCGGCTGGATGACAATCACTTTGAAGTCGAAATCGGCGTCATGAAAATGAAAGTCGCTCGCGACGATATTGCGGCAGTCCTGGTGCGTGCGTCGGAGTCCCCGGTGAAAGCTGCCCGGGCCCGTGGAATTTCTGTTTCGTTGGAAAGCGAAGACCGAAACGTGCCGAGCGAGATAAACGTCATCGGGCGCACCGTCGACGATGCGACACGTGAGGTCGAAAAGTTCGTGGATCGCGCATTCTTGGCTGGTCTGCCCCAAGTGCGCGTGGTCCACGGCAGCGGCATGGGTATCCTGCGCAAAGCCCTGCGGCAGTACCTGCAGAAGCACCCGCACGTCGAGTCTATCTCGGAGCCTCCGCAAAACGAGGGCGGCGCGGGAGCCACAGTAGTGGAACTGAGGGTGTGAGCTTCCCGTTCACCCGCCATCGTAACTCTTCCTTTTCCTACCCAAGTTGACCGCATACTTCATTATGTCCATCGCCGGAACCGTTCCCACCTGCTGCAAACGGTGCAGCAACCGGAGAAAGAAAAAGATCAGCGCGGTTTCGCGAGAAGACCTCTCAACTCTAACTTTCTTACCCTTGCGTGTAGCCTCAAACGAGCCGCTGCGCGCGGCACATCCCAGGTCTATGAATCTAGGCGGAGGCAACTCGCTCAAGACTTTGTCAAGCGCAGCTACCAGCCGGCCACTGCTCCACCACGCCTCCAGGCAAAGAACACCCGCAATGACTTCAAACAGAGGTCCCGGTTTATAGGTCCCGCCCACGTACTTGACCGGCACGGTAGTGCGCTTAAGCTTCCTCACTGACTCTGCTTTCGTACCCGCTTCGAGGATGGCTTCGCGCCTCAACTGGTGTTTGACGTCAAATACGGCGTACACACTCTCTGCCGGAACGTATAACACTCCATCTTGCTGAAGAATCAGCGGCGAGTACTGCCGGTCGTAGATCACAATGTCGATCTGCTCACTCAATTTCCCACGTGAGTCCACCACAAATGCCGAATCCGCTTTATAGCGTTGAGGCAAATAAGCGTTCAGCATCGCCAACCAGTTCTGCTCTGCAGCGGCCCCCTTGGTCGGTTCGTGGTGGACAAACCTCCGACTTGTCAGCATTTTTCCAATTAGTAGCGACAGGAACAACTTGTTGAGATTGATGTTAGTCGGCGGTTTGCGCGAAGGGGACTCTCTCACCACAGAATCTGCTCCCAGGTTCTCATCACCAGGCATTTCCGTGCTGCCGCAGAAATCACCCGTTTTTCTTCAGGCCCGACGTCGTGGGAAATCACGTTGTTGCTGTTGGCTGGGTCAACCACCCGCCATGAATAAACGTCTCCTCTAAGTATTTCAGAGCGGTCAAGACCTTGTCTGCCGGACTGTTGCTGCGCTTGTGCTTCAGGGCTTCAATGATCGTAAGCTCGAGGTAGAATGACGGAAAGTCAAGATAGTTCCGTTCTCGCCATATCTTCAACGCTCGAATCTCATCTGCCCGGCCCGAAGTAGACACGAACTGTATGTGCTGCGCTACGTTGGTCTGAACCCATGTGTCCTTCTTCCGCTTATACAGAGTGTGATCGGTGGTGTTTCCCTTCTGCCTTCGACCGGGCACAAGGTCAACGTTGAGCCCATTGCTCTGGACGCCCACCGAAACATTCTGGACTTGCGGACGCAACTGGTGGTCCACGCAGTACTGGAACAAACTCCAGTAGATTTGGTTCACCGGCTGTGCGCAATCAACCGAAACAAAGATATCAACGTCAGTCCCTAACGAAATCGCCGTGCCCTTCGCATAAGAGCCCGACAGTGCGATTCCCAACAGGGACCGACCCGCCCAATTCTTAAGTAGCGGAACCAACAGATTCGCAGCCTTCGACGCCGCAGACCCAGCCGCCGTACTCACAGCGTACTTCCGGACCACTGCCGCCACATACTGATCGCCAGTCATCACTCTGGGGAATGCCTGCGGCTGCATAATTACAATTACTTACATGAATTTCGCTTACATTAATTCTCCTCCG
>QIAR01000246.1 GCA_003225595.1 Acidobacteriota bacterium
TTCACTGGAACAAAACCGGGGAAGGTGGAGCATGCTGCGAGGAAATCTTGGCACCTGAGGAAAATGCGGCGACTCTCCGCCGATAATCCCCGATTCAGGAAGAAGCCCGTTGCGAACCGGCTTCCGACTAGGCCGCAGCCCCAATGCCCATAAATTGTGGTGCCGGCACGCTGCCCACAAAAATTTCCTTATCTTGATGCGTTTTTCCACTGCGCTTGGAAGGATGCCAGGATGCTTGCGGACCCGCGGCGGCGGAAGCTGCGATTGCTCGGGGCGCACTCGATCGGCGCTGCGTGGCCAGGTTCTGTGCGTCCGTCGGCATTTCAAGCCGATTTTTACTGCGATAGCAGAGTATCTCGCGCATTCTAACTCGCGCTTTATGCAGTTGCGACTTTGAGTTGCCAACGGAGCACTTCAAGAGCCGTGCGATCTCCCGATGCTCATAGCCTTGCACTTCATGTAATAGGAATATGGTTCGGTACCCATCGGGTAAATCCTTAATCGCCCGAGCCAACGTTATACGATCAATGGAGGCCGCCAAACGTTGATCGTCGCTTCCGTACTCACGTTTTCTTGTTTTGACTTGCTCATTGCACGGCTCATCGAGGGAGACCTGGGGACGCCCGCGTTTCCGAAAATTCATTAGCACCGTGTTTACAGCGACCCGGTACATCCAGGTGGATAACGCTGAATCGCCACGGAATGTCGGCAGTTTCCGGAAGACCTGAAGAAAGGATTCCTGCGTGAGGTCTTCTGCTTCAGCGATGTTATTGGTCATGCGGAGACACAGTGAATAGATTTTTGGCTTGTGCGTGTAAAACAAGCTTGCGAAAGCATTTGCGTCGCCGCGCTGGGCGCGCCGTATAATCCCAGCTTCGGACTCCACACGACCGATCAAATGGGTATCTGGGCTCACCTGGGTCTCCTTTCAAAGAACCGGAATGTAACATGCAGGTTAGAACTCTATGGTTTGGGTGTGATAAGCGTCTATCAGGGACAGTCCGTAATTCTCACACTGAGTTGCTGTACTGGCGCGTTTTTCCTGGCGTGCAAGCCTTAGTACACAAGCCTCGGCATTCGCACTGGAGAACGGAATCCACAGCTTTGGTTGAGACGCCGGCTTACAGGAAATCCCGAGACGGAAATACAGCGTCCAGGGGATTGTTCCGGTCGGTCAGCCGCCCTAGAGTTTGTCCACGAAAACGTTCAACTCTCCGAGACCCGCCAATCAAGCAGGTGTCAGGTCTCTTAATACTGGCACCTGCTTCTCGCCCCCGAAAAACTCGCGCTGAGTCGTGGGGCAAAACACAACAGGCAAGGGATGGCTGCCACCACCCGAGTCGACACTTCAAACCCAAGGAGGAATGAAATGAAGGCGAAGTCATTAAGCGAATTCTTCATCCAACAACTGCAGGATCTTTACGACGCGGAAAACCAGCTCATCAAGGCGCTTCCGAAGATGGCGGAAGCCGCATCGTCTGCAGAACTGCGAAACGCTTTCGAAGAACATCTGGAACAGACCAGGAATCAGGCAACACGCCTCGAACAAGTTTTTGAGATCGTCTCGGATAAGGCTAAGAAAGCCGACTGCAAAGGCATGCAAGGCTTAATCAAGGAAGGCAACGAGATGATCAAGTCCGATTCAGAACCGGAGGTGCGGGATGTGGCCCTGATTGCAGCCGCCCAACGGGTCGAGCATTACGAAATCGCAGGATATGGCTGCGTGCGCACTTATGCCCGGCTACTGGGCTATGGAGATGCGGAGTCGCTTCTGCAACAAACTCTCGAAGAAGAAAAAGAGGCAGACCAGAAACTCAATGATATTGCAGAGAACCTGAACGTCGAGGCAGCACGGGGCGAGGCAGTCGGACCTGCGTCAACCAAGGCTGGCAGAGGCAGGGAAGAACCTGCGGCCTGACGCCAGACTGACCGGGGTTAAAAAAAACCAGAACAAGAATTGAGGCCTTAATCTTCGAGCGATCCTCCTCCAATTCAAATCGAGCCGATCACATCCGTCATTGGTGACCGGGGAGGGGGATCGCCAGTCTTCTATCAATTCTGAGCTTGCGCGATCTGCACGATACGATTGCGGACAGCGTAGAGTACCAACTCGCTTATCGAATGCAGTTGCAGCTTGCGCATTACATTCGAGCGGTGCGTTTCCGCGGTCTTCACACTCATACCGAGGGCTAGCGCCGCCTGCCTGGTGCTCTTACCTTCAGCCAGCAATTGCACCAGTTGACGTTCGCGAAAAGTCAGCCGGGTGCGTTTTGATGCCAGTAGAGCCGGCTCAGTATTCCTCTTTAAATAGCCGTCGCGCACCATCTCCGCCACTTTCGATGTGAAGTAGGTGCCACTACGCCTCAGCGCTTCTACCGCAGCGACGAGGTCGCGCACAGCATCAGACTTCAACAGAAACCCTCGGGCTCCGGCATTCAAGACCTGCCGGATCATGTCATCGGACTCGTACAACGTCAGAACAAGGACCTTGGTTTGTGGAAGTGCATCGACAATTCGGCGAGTCGCATCAAGACCATTCAAATTCGGCATGCCGATGTCGATGATTACGACGTCGGGCTTGAGTCGTTTCGCTTTCTCTACGGCGTCTATTCCATCTTTCGCCTCGCCGCACACCTCCCATTCCGATTTGTTTTGCAATATGGCGCATAGGCCGCGCCGCACGACTTCATGGTCATCTGCCAACAAGATGCGAAACGCCATACGAGGTACCTCGCAGAAATCCCCAGCTCTTTGCGCCGAGCATTTCAACCATAGTTGGAACTCCGCTCAACCGGATTGATATAACACAAAATGATAGTCCGTGTCGGTCCGAATGGGGCTAAAGGTGATTTCGGATAGCTGATCGCGGCGCAGGCCTCCGTTTTTGCAGATTCCTGTATAGCGCCTGACGCGGCAACCGACATCGGTCCTCTTACATCACAAACAGGTGCGAGCCAAACGATCAATTTCCAAGTCGGCGGCCCGCGTTTCCGGAAAAATAGTGCCCCTATCAACTCGTGAGAAAACGAGAAACCGCATGGTAGCCGAGTTACTTCGGCAAAACCCCACACTGGACGACCTGCGCCAAGTTGCTGCTCATTGCAAAGCCTGCGATCTGTGGAAGACGGGCACTCAGACCGTTTTCGGTGAAGGCGTAGCGACCGCCAAGGTGATGTTCGTTGGCGAACAGCCGGGAGATCGAGAAGACCTCGCAGGTCGGCCCTTTGTCGGTCCTGCGGGGCTGCTCCTCGATCGCGCACTGGCTCAGGCAGGCATCGAGCGAAGCGAAGTCTACGTCACGAATGTAGTTAAGCACTTTAAGTGGGTGCGAGATGAAAGGGGCAAACGTCGCATTCACAAAAAACCGCGCGCATCGGAAATCAACGCATGTAGACCCTGGCTGGACGCCGAGATCGCTCTCGTGAAACCAGAAGTTCTGGTTTGTCTTGGGGCCACCGCGGCGCAGTCCCTGCTCGGAAGAGATTTCAGCGTTAGCCGCCAGAGAGGCGAACTTGCGCAATCCGAATTGGCGCCGCACGTGATTGCGACGGTGCATCCTTCATCGCTGCTGCGCATGCCGGACGAGAAGAACCGGCACGCGGAGATGGAGCGCTTTATTGAAGATCTAAAGAAAGTCGGGCGCCTGCTGAAACGGAGCGCCAGAACTCAGGACGCCAGAACCGACATTCAAAAGCTGGCAAGCTGAACCGTCAAGTTCCGTAGGGAGCACACTCAAGCCGGCAGACTTCGGCGAATTGCACCATTTCCCCCAACTTCATGGACAGGTTGGATGTCTTGAATTCGCGACGTGACGATGGGTGCCCCATACATGGGATGACGGAATTCCAGACACATGCCTCGGCCGATATACCGAGGCTTCAGCATGGAGCCGCCCCAAGTTGAACCCTCGAGCTGCACCAGAATGGGTCGAGGACAGTACTGCGGATGTCCTGAAATCAAGGCCCGACCATCTTCCAGGATCACTATCCTATAGCAAGTGTGCTGAGTATGGATTAGTAGAGTAGTCTCTGGCGCCAGATCCATGACAGAAACGCCGCCCTCAATCTCCGACTGAATGATGTTGTGATTCACTGCATCGCTCAGGTTGGGATGCGGTCTGAAGAAAAGTGGCAACTGGGCCAAGAAATTGGTTTCCGCTGGGAGCATCCCGGTTGAGTATAACCGTGATTTACCCTTTTAGGGGCGCGTTCTACAGCGAGGTACTAACGAAAAATACAGAGTTTTCTGTATTCCGTAGTCAAACCGTTGATGTTACATGATTTAGAGGTTTGACAAGCGTGTTCCGGTTAAGAAGTCCGGCCATTCCCCCAATCACGAACGTGCTCCATGGAGCCGATTGCAACAACTCTAATCGCCGAGGAGAGCAAGAATCGCGAGTGAGAGGTCAGCTTTCCACCCGGAGCGCAAAAACCGTATGGTGATACGCATTCTCCTTGTGGATGATCACCCAGTTGTCAGACACGGGCTGCGGGCCTTGCTTGGCTTGCAGCCTGACTGGGAAGTGATCGACGAAGCAGAGGACGGATCGGAGGCCGTGGATAAAGTACAGCGCCTGAATCCGGATGTGGTGCTGCTCGACATCAGTATGCCAAAGATGGGTGGACTGGAAGCTTGTCGTCTGATCCGCGAAACGGCCCCACAATGCGAAATCCTGATTTTGACTCAGCATGATTCTCCGCAGATGCTGCGAGAGGCCCTTGATGCGGGGGCAAGAGGCTATGTGATGAAATCACACGCTGCTCGCGATTTGCTCGATGCTGTAGAAGCAGTGAGTCAGCACAAATCTTTTACTGCACTGGGCAACCGGGACTAGCCGATTTTTTCGCTGATCAGGGGCCAAGTTGGCCGAACATGTTGCCGCAGCTTGAAGCAGTAGGTACAGTAGAACAATGGGGGCAGTAATGGAAAAGCTTCGCATATTGATCGCTGATGATCACGAAGTGGTGCGTCAAGGTGTACGCAACCTTTTAGAGGGCCGTCCAGGGTGGGAAGTGTGCGCCGAAGCGGTGGACGGACGCGCCGCGGTGGAGAAGGCGGTCGAGTTGAAGCCTGATATTGTAATTCTGGATATCGGTATGCCCAACCTGAACGGTTTGGAGGCCACTCGACAGATCCTGCACAATCGACCGGAAGCCAAAGTGCTGATCCTGACTATCCACGAGTCAGAGCAAGTAGTTCGCGAGGTGCTGGAAGCAGGGGCAAGAGGGTACTTGCTGAAATCGGATACCGGGCGCGACCTGGTTTCGGCGATAGAAGCCCTGCACAAAAACCAGACGTTCTTTACCTCAAATGTTGCCGAGATGGTGCTGGAAAATTATTTGAGGAACAAACCAGAATCTTCACCGGGCACGAAAAACGAACTTACCCCTCGTGAACGCGAGATCGTACAGCTCCTGGCTGAAGGGAAAAGCACAAAGGAAGTTGCAGTAGCTTTGGGCCTGAGCGTCAAAACGGCGGAGACCCATCGTGCCAATATTATGCGCAAGCTGAACCTGCACTCCATCAGTGAGTTGGTGCTCTACGCGGTGCGCAACAACATTGTTCAGGTCGTCCAGCCGGGCCTGGAGTCACAACGACAAAGTTGAAATCACAATCCCGGTGTCTGAGCTCTAGAGTTTCCGCTAGAGTTACAAAAGACGCTTCCGGCAATTCTCCCGGGCCCGTAGCTCAGCGGTTAGAGCAGGGGATCATAATCCCTTTATGGGGACCAATACTCAATTGCGCATAGAGACGCATGGAGAAGAATAGAAGCGCAAAAGCTCAGTGTTTATACCTATTTGAGAGCACTCCTTTCGTAGTTCCTTTCGTAACCACCGTGCAGCGAAGTGCACCGAAATAAAAAACCAACTGACACCAGAACTGACACCAGGGTTGCGTAATTTCGTTGAAACCTGCCTTCAAGCCGCACCAGTATTGGTTTTGGGCGTATACTTCTCCGCGCATCGCTCCGCCACTAATTCCGTTGGCGACGGTCACCTTGCGTAAGCACCCGGCGACGGCGGCTTCATGTTCGGCCCGAAACAGTTCACCGTCAACCTAAGGGGAACGGGGATGATGATCATAGACGAGCACCAAGTCGGCCCGGAGGAACTGCCACACCGGTCACACCGGTGCCTGAGCCGGAGACGCTGGGGTTGATGGGCAGCGGCTTGGGCCTGTTGGTCGGGGTGAATAGGAAACTTAGTGCGCTTTTGAAAGGAGTGCTGAATTTCCCTGACACTCCGTAACCCTTGAGAGAGTGAGAGAGAGGGTCCGTTCAGCAAGAATTCGCCTCCCCAAAGAGCGACTCCCACCGCGCGGGATGCAGCACTCCCCTGAGGCGACTTTAGGCCCCGTCGCTAAGTCCGTGAATGCGAAATACGAGGAGGT
>QIAR01000247.1 GCA_003225595.1 Acidobacteriota bacterium
AAACAGTAATGGACAGCTTCGTGGCAGAGGCGAATAACCTGGTCGCGGGTGGTGTCCATTCGCAGCAAAGAGTGATCGATGAACGGGGCCACCGATCGCCACTCATTGAGAGAAATCGGTGAGGAAGAGAGAGCTGATGTTTGTGCCATGGTCCAAATTTTATCGGGTTCGAGAATGTTTTTTCGAATGTTCTTCTGGTTCGTGATCAGCTTGCGATTCCTACTCCGTTTCATCCAAAAGCACGCAAAGATCCGGCAGATTGCGATGGCTCGCCACGTTGCAGCAGGTCACGGTGGTCACTAGAATGTTCGAGTGCCTGAGGCTGAAGGACCAAAGCCGAGGAAACATGAATCTGAAAGGCATCAAACTCACCTGGTTAGGTCATGCGACTTTCCGGATTGAGACTCCTGCGGGCAGAACCATCCTCGTCGATCCGTGGGTCATGGGCAATCCCATGTGTCCCGAGAAAGAAAAAGATGTCAAGAAAGTCGACGTGCTGCTCTGCACCCACGGGCATTTCGATCATATCGGCGACGCGGTCGAGATCGCGGAGAAGCACAATCCCGTGGTGGTCGGCATCCCTGAGCTCTGCGGCTGGTTGGAAAAGAAGGGAGTCAAGCAGACTTCCATGATGAACAAGGGTGGCACGCAGGCTGTGGGCGATATCAAAGTCACTATGGTGCACGCCGATCATTCGTGCGGCATACAGGATGACGACCAGATCGTCTATGGCGGTGAAGCCTGCGGTTACGTGATCGAATTTTCGAACGGAGTGAAAATCTATCACGCCGGAGACACAAATGTATTTGGCGACATGGCAATTATTCGCGATCTGTATGGTCCGGAGATCGCGATGCTGCCGATTGGAGATCACTTCACCATGTCGCCGCGCGAGGCGGCTTATGCCTGTAGCCTGCTCAAACCGAAAACAATCATCCCGATGCACTTTGGCACTTTGCCGATGCTGACTGGAAGGCCGAGCGATTTGCAGAAGCTGGTATCCGGCGTCGAGGTGCTGGAAATGAAACCGGGAGTGACTGTTTCTTAGTTGCTATCGAGAGGGTTCTTTGGCAGAACAAAATCAGAACGCCTACTGGCGCATGGGCGGCATCACCGTGGGCGCCGTCGAAGATTATCTTTACTCCATGCTTCCGCCGCGAGATGAAGTTCTCGCAGAAATGGAAGCGGAAGCTGCAAGGCGCAAAGTACCGATCGTCGGTCCGGCGGTCGGACGCATCCTCCACCAGTTGGCTATGATCATGCGCGCCAAGAATGTTTTCGAAATGGGCTCCGCTATTGGTTATTCCACCATTTGGTGGGCCCGTGCTGTGGGCGAGAACGGCCGGGTCATCTACACCGATGGCGACTCCAAGAATGCCGAGCAGGCTCGCAAATACTTCGAACGGGCCGGAGTCGCCAACCGCATCACTGTCCGAGTCGGCGACGCCCTCGAACTGCTCTCGGAGCAGAAGCAGGAATTCGACATTATTTTCAACGACGTCGACAAAGAAGACTATCCACGAGTATTTCGAATCGCGGTTGCCAAGCTGCGCAAAGGCGGACTGCTGGTTGCGGACAACGTTCTGTGGAGCGGGAGAGTGGCGCAGAAGAATCCGCCCGAAGCTTCCACCAAAGCGATACTTGAGTTCAACCGGCTGCTTTACACTGCAAACGATCTGTTCACGACCATCCTGCCGATTCGCGACGGTTTGGCAGTGGCGCTGAAGAGGTAGTGCCCAAGGTCGCGCACTCGGCACCACTCTCTCGTCAGAAGTTGCAATGTTCATGGTATAAGTCAAATCGACTGCACCGGAATCTGCAGCAGATCCTCGACCAGGCCCACTTCTTTCTGTAAAAATGGCTCGGCATAGGTCACCCCACCCAGCATTCCATAGAAGCGTGCCGTCGCTTCGAGGCGAGCGCGAATCTCGGCTTGGGCGGGAAAGAGATCCTTGCCGGCCTCCTGATCGCTGAATTGTGATTTGTAGGCCATGAGCGATTGGAAGCGGGCTTCGAACTGATCGGTGATGTCGACGACGAAGGTCGGCCGCACGTCGTAGTAGAGGGTTGCGTAGATGATTTTGAACGGACGATGTGGAGACAGCGGCTCGTCTATTGGTTCCTGCTTGGGCACGACCAGTTTGCTCAGGCCTGCCAGAAAACAAGCTTCATATCCCAGAATCGAAGCGTTGTAGTGATCTGGGTGCCGCCCTTTCCAGTACGGAAGAATCAATACTTGTGGCCGCTGCTCGCGAATCACCCGTGCGACTCTCAGGCGGTTCTCCCAGGTGTTTTCTACGCGTCCGTCCGGGATGTCGAGTGCTCCGCGCCAAGAAACCCGCAGGATGCGCGCTGCCTCGGTCGCTTCGCGTGCCCGATCTTCGGGGGTGCCGCGCGTCCCCATTTCGCCTTGAGTGAGATCGAGGATTCCCGTGCGGCGGCCGCGTTGCGCCATCTTCAGCAGTGTTCCGCCGCAGGTCTGCTCGGCATCATCGCGATGGGCGGCGATGGCCAAGATATCGAGTGGCGCGGTGGACATGTCGGTCGATTCCTTGCTCGAGAATGACGCGCAGATGATATCAGGGAAGGGAGTTGCCGGCTGTGCGCTTCTGCTTGTGTATCCCATAGGGGAAATGCGGCTACAGCTTGAATTTCGAAGCCTTTTTCGCCGGCTGCGGGTTCGGCATCGTCATCGTTTTCCTGCAGGTCATCTTCCTGCAGATCTTCATCCGGATCTTCCTCTGGGTCTTCTTCCAGATCGGGGAAGTCTTCGTTTTCCCAGACATTTTCGCCGAGTAAGGTTTCGTCCACGCGGCGCGGGTCGATGACGATTTCGTGCTTGAAGTGTGGCTCGAAGTTGGTGCGCCGGAGATTGAACGACGCGGTCTGCAGAGCGTAGAGCATGAGGCCGGCGGTTTTGGAGTCGAGCTGGCCGCTGAGTGTGAGGCGCATCACCTGCATGAGTCCGACCTGGACGGACTCAGCGTCCTCGAGGACGGGAAGGTCGAGGGCGGCTCGGTGTCGTCGGGCGCGGGCGGAGTTGATGACGACGCGCTGATCGTGCCACTTCTTATGAAAGTAGCAGAAGCGCTGGTTGCGCAGGGCGGGCGATCCGCACTGCGTGCCGTTGGTCTTGATGTGCTGGCAGCGAGGGACGTTGGGACTATACATGGAGGCGCCCCTCTCCCCTTCGGTCTATTGGAATCATGAGGGTGGCCGGGAAAGTCGAGTTAGATCTTTGAGGGAAAAGGAGTTGCAGGCAAAATCTTCTACAGCAATGAGTTATAACCATGGGTTCGGCCCGATTTCAAAAGCTATATCTATTATTTATGACGCAGATGGAGGTGCGAGGTCAACACCAGTTTGGGCCGAGGAGGGCGGGGATTCCCGTTTTGGGACGCTGAGTCTGTATCATGGAACGACTTTTCACCACGGAGACACGGAGCCACAGAGAGAATCTTCAAGAGAAAAAGCGTTACTGTTTCTCCGTGTCTCTGTGTGGGTGGTGTCCTTTTACTTTCTCAGGCCACTACCCCCGCGTGGACGCTGGAGCATTTCGAGGCAGACCTACTTAAGACGTAGCCTTTTTTACGGTACGGGCAGCGGCTTGGCTGACGTCCTCCTTGCAGGAATGCTCTGCGAACTCTCGTTGGAGTTGTTCCAGCATCGCATCTCCCGTGTCTCCCGGCTTTGGTTTGACGATGAAAACCATACCGCACCCTGTACAGACGCCAGACAGGGGAGAACCCATTTTTTGGTTGGTTAACCTAAGGGATCGCATGAATGGAGTTTCCTACAGGCCAGACCGGATTCATAGCCCTGTGGATTTCAAACTGCACCACTACTCCCGCGTGAGGGATATTGACATTTGCGGAAACAGGGGTATAGTCTGGCGCCAATCGATGGTAGAAAGGGCTGATCGTTGAAGTCAGTCCGAAGTAGGCTGGGTATCAGTGTAACGGGGTGACCCAGTTGCACCATCGGACCGGAAAAAACCGACGCCCTCGCGAGAGGGAGTTGGGGTTTGGTACTGCGAAAGCGGTAATTGCGCCGAGTGTTGTGGCGGTGCGTGCATCCACGCTCTGGCTCTTTGGGAAGAGCTGGCGGCTAGAGCATAACCAATTGCCACGCTGCCCTGTCGATGGCCGAAAGAGCTGGCCTCGTGAGCAAATCCCCCGGCCAGAATTGGCCCATTCGATGGACAGAGTCAAGTAATGCTGCCTTCCATGCTCTGTGTAGTGCGAGAAGATACGACGGATTAAGGGCGAGGACATTGGTTGCCACAGTGTCCAATTCCAGCAGTTTTCCGGCAAGGATCTGGGCGTTAGAGTTGGTCCTACGCAGATCCGTGAGACGATTGAAAAGAACGGTTTCTTGCAGAGGCGGCATTATCATTTGTGGACATCGCCCCGGTACTTCAGTATCGCTGGAAGGTGGCTAGTCTCGGTGACGGCATTTTGAGTTTCCTGGCCTTCGGCTAGCCGACGTTGTTCGGGTTCCAGATGAGCCGACCACGCTTGCCGGGCATCGCGGCACCATCTTTTCCTGCCACTCGAATTCCGCAGAAACACCGAGCTTTCTGCAGGAATCGAGTCGAAGGCAGGCGGTGAATATCCCGAGCGCGCGCTCTAATCCAAATTTCCCTGCTCGAGGACGACGTTTTCGCGCACGATCAGGCGGTGAGCGGCCATCTCCTTGAGAGTGGGCAGGACGCGGCTCACGTGCTCGTCGGTGTCGACGAAAGTGATGATCACAGGCAGCTTGCCTCCGACATCAACCAAGTGCGTGGTCTCGACGCGGTGGCGCCCTAGAAACCCGGCTACGGCGTGTACGGCGGTGGCGGCATACACATTTTCCTTCCGTAGAAAGTTTAGAATTTCCATGTGCAGCGGCCGATGATGCCACTGGTCGGCTTCGTTCAGATAGATGGTGACTTGAACAGCCATTGCGCTTGGCATTCTACAGCACCCGCGCCAGTCCCATTCCCGCCAGCGCCGCACCGAGGCAGAGCAGATTATTGGTCACGACGTTGGTCATCATGAGCAACCATTGACCCTGCTCGAAATAAGCCGTCGTCTCGAAAGCATAGCTGGAGAATGTTGTAAACCCGCCGCAGAATCCAACAACCACCAGCAGGCGCCAGAGCGGATCCACCAACACGCGTTCCGTCGTCCAGATCACAAAAAACCCTACGACGAAGCTGCCGGTCAGGTTAATGATCAGCGTTCCGTACGGGAACACTGGCCCGAGAATCTTGGCAAAGTGGCGGCTCAGGACGTAACGCGCGTTGGCGCCCAGAATTGCGCCCAGGGATATGGCAAGGAAGTCGAGCACGATGGAGTTCTCCTGAACGAAGTTTAGGAGTTATCAGCCTGTGAGGGCGGTTATGGCGAACTCCATCGCCGTGACAATTTATTTTTTACCACAGAGGACACAGAGAACACAGAGGAAAAACATCTCGAAACCACGAAGTCACCCAGCAATCGCCTAACTATTTCTTTGTTATGGCGAACTCCATCGCCGTGACAATTATTTTTTTACCACAGAGGACGCAGAGAACACAGAGGAAAAACATCTTTAAAACCACGAAGTCGCGCAGTGAAGCAATCGCCTAGCTAGTTCTTTCGTTCCACCAGAAAGCGGGCCAGCGATTTCAGCGGGTCCGCGCGCGAACCGAAACTATCGAGCGCGGCGCAAGCCGTGTCCGCCTGCGCATCGGCCTTCTTCAGCGACTCTTCAATTCCGAAAAGGGCAGGATACGTGGCTTTCTCCGCAGCGGTGTCTTTGCCCGCGGTCTTGCCCAACTGCTCGGAGGTCTGGGTGACGTCGAGAATGTCGTCGACGATCTGGAACGCCAGCCCAACATTTTGCCCGAAAGACCGGAGTTTAGCGACTGCCTCGTCATTTGCTCCGGCATACAACCCGCCGCTGACCAGGCTGGCGGTAATCAGCGCTGCGGTTTTGGCGCGATGGATGTATTCCAGCATGGCCGCGTCGGGTTTGGTACGCTCGGCCTGCAGATCGACTACCTGTCCGCCGATCATTCCGTCCAGCGTGCCGGTTGCGTGGGCAATTTCCTCGATGATCTTCACCCGCCGCTCTGCCAGGCAGTGCAGTCTGGCCAGCACTTCGTAGGCCTGTGTCTGCAGTGCGTCGCCAGCCAGAATGGCAATAGCCTCGCCGAACACTTTGTGACACGTGGGCCGTCCCCGCCTCAGATCATCGTTGTCCAATGCGGGTAGATCGTCGTGGATGAGTGAATAGGTATGCAGCATCTCCAGAGCCGCGCCGAGTTCATCAATTCGGTCGGGGAGGGAACCAGCCATCATGCGTCCCG
>QIAR01000179.1 GCA_003225595.1 Acidobacteriota bacterium
GGTTCTTCTTTGGTGGCCAGGTCAACGACGTCTTTTCCAATCTGCACGGCCTGTTCGAAGTGGGGAATGGCATCTCCTTCAGCGGACGGCCTATCTTGTTCGGCTGCGCCGGGGGAGCTCCGGACCCGGTGCTCGCCAACACCGTGGATTGCCCGGGCACTCCCGTCCTCGCCGCTCACCTTCAGCCCATTGCCGGATACGGCGGCTTCGGGGAATTGAGCTTCCCGCTCTCGCGTATCTTCCACGCCGATCCGGAAGGGCACAATTCCGGATGGGTCCTGCACTTGCAGTATGGTACGGACCGCGCCTATGCGGCCGAGGCCCGGAGGGGCAATGGCTTGGCCCGCACCGACCTCGACACGGCTGCACTCACTTACAAACTGAACAAATGGGTTTCGTTCGTACAAGAAACCAGCTACATCAACACACGTGCCGCAACCGCGCGCTCGAAGCTCTTTCAGGGAGTGAGGGTCACTCAGGCGCACGACTGGCGCAATGAATTCGGAACGATATTTACGTTCTAGCCAAAGCGAACGACAACGGCTCCTGCGGAGCTTCCGTTTGGGAGATCCGTAGGAGGTCGCTTGAATCAGAGGAACAAATCGGTGCTCTTGTGTATCTACAGTACGAGGTACATGAGTGCAGAAGTCAGGCGTGTAGGTGGCTATGTTTTGCGGCACACGTTAGCAATGAAGCAGTCCGTGAGATCGGGAAAGGTATAATCTACTTCTAACTATAGGCCGCACTCGGTCCCCAGCGACCAGGCCTGCCGCAGGTCGGCACCTGCGTTTGTTTGTCAAGCGTAGAAGTGACAGCCCTCACTGCCGAGCCTGAGAGGGGCACTCACAAATCGGGGGAGGCAGGCCTCGCTTCCGGCCCAGAAGTAGCGGTCAAGGAGGGACTTGACATGGCGCAAGGCACCATCACCATCACCATCACTGACAATCGCACCAAGCAGACTTACACTGTCCCCGTTGAAAATGGCACGATTCGGGCCATGGACCTACGGCAGATCAAGACTAGCCCGGATGACTTCGGGATGATGACCTATGATCCGGCCTTCATGAATACGGCCTCTTGCCGTAGCAGCATTACATTCATCGACGGAGACCGCGGCATCCTGCGGTATCGCGGCTATCCCATCGAAGTGCTGGCTGAACACTGCACCTTTCTCGAAGTTGCGTACCTATTGCTCTTCGGCGAGTTGCCCACCGAAACTGAGCTCAAGAACTGGGTCAGCGAGATCACCCATCACACGATGCTGCATGAGACCACCAAGAAGTTCATGGAGGGCTTCCGCTACAACGCCCATCCTATGGGCATGCTGGTGAGCACGGTGGCAGCGCTGTCCACCATTTATCCGGAAGCCAAGAACATCCACGATCCGAAGAACCGGCTGCACCAGATCGTGCGGCTGATCGCGAAGATTCCGTCCATCGCTGCCATGACCTACCGCCATAGCCTCGGGTTCCCCTATGTCTACCCTGACAACGACCTCAGCTATGCCGAGAATTTCATGAACATGCTGTGGAAGATAGTCGAGCCGAAGTACCTGGCCAATCCAGTGCTGGCGCGGGCTTTGGACATCCTTTTCATTTTGCACGCCGATCACGAACAGAACTGCAGTGCTAATACGATGCGTTGCGTGGGCAGCGCCCATACCGATCCGTACCTGGCAACAGCGGCCGCCGCTGCGGCCCTGGCCGGCCCGTTGCATGGCGGCGCCAACGAAGAAGTTCTCAAGATGCTGGATGAGATCGGCTCGAAAGAAAACGTGTCTGCCTACGTCAAGAAGATCAAAGACGGGCACGGCAAGCTGATGGGCTTCGGCCACCGCGTATACAAGAACTACGATCCGCGCGCCAAGATCATCAAGTGGACAGCCGAGCGGGTGTTCGGAGTTACCGGGCGCAACGCCAAACTAGATATCGCGCTGGAACTGGAGCGGATCGCGCTGGAAGACGATTACTTCATCAAGCGTAAGCTCTATCCCAATGTAGACTTCTATTCCGGGATTATCTACCAGGCCATGGGTTTCCGGCCAGAGATGTTTACTGTGCTGTTCGCCATTCCGCGCACAGCCGGCTGGCTGGCGCAGTGGCAAGAGATGCTGAACGACACGGAGCAGAAGATCGCTCGTCCGCGGCAGGTCTGGACGGGGCACGAGGTTCGCGAGTTCGTACCCTTGGCCAAGCGTGCCGCTGTTGCCGCAACCCGTTAGAGTTGGGCTGTGACGGAGGCCCCAGCCCGTTCGTCCCGCCATATTCCGTTCGCTTCCGTCACCCAGTCAAGAACGACATGCGAGCGTGTGTGATTTGCGCTTTGCTGCGAGACTAGAATGTGGAGGAAGAAAGACACTGGACGGTTTTGACCGTCGTCCCCAGGAAGGTACCTATGGATCAGGCCACGTGCGCGAAAGATATTTCGATGAGTTACGAGAACATTTGCTTTGAAAGGGAACACGATCTGGCAGTGGTCACGCTTAATCGCCCCAATCGCCGCAATGCCCTTTCGCTCGAGCTCATGCTCGAATTGCTGGATTGTTTGGAGCATATCGGCAAGGATAAGGAACTCCGAGCCGTCATTCTGGCTGCCGCGGGCAAAGTCTTCTCTTCTGGTCATGATCTGACTGAGATGGTGGGAAAGGATATCAACGAATATCGGCGAACTTTTGACGTTTGCTGCGATCTCATGGCCAAGATCCAATTCATCCCACAACCTGTCATCGCGGAAGTCCAAGGTGTTGCCACCGCTGCCGGATGCCAGTTGGTAGCGACCTGTGACCTGGCAATCGCCGCCGAGGAAGCGTCGTTTGCCACTCCCGGTGTACGGATCGGCTTGTTCTGTACGACACCCATGGTTGCCCTGAGCCGCGCGATCGGCCGCAAGCGCGCGCTGGGGATGCTGCTGACCGGCGACATGATCCCCGCGGCAACGGCGGCGGAATGGGGACTCGTAAACAAGGTAGTGCCCGCGGTGTCCTTGCGCGAGGAGACACGCGCTCTTGCCCGGCGCATCGCCCAAGCCAGCCCGGTCACATTGGCGATCGGCAAGCAGGCCTACTACACGCAGATCGACCTCGACCAACCCAAGGCGTATGCCTACGCGAAGGAGATCATGACGATGAACTCTCTGGCGGCGGACGCACAGGAAGGCATCTCTGCCTTCTTGCAGAAGCGGCCAGCGTGCTGGGCGGGCAAGTAGCACCGTTATTCCGACGCTCTCGGTCGCGGCGCCGGAAGGTGAGTCATGCGATCCAGACTACTGGCAACCGGCGCCACAGTTGTTCTCTTCGCGGCGCTCATGGGGTCCTGCAAATCCACCTCTAAGAATGCTCGGGAGGTGCGCGTCGCCTATCTGCAGATCATTCCCAGCTTGCCCGTGTTCGTCGCGCAGGAGCAGCAGCTTTTCGACAAGGAAAACCTGCGACTGAAGTCCATTGTGCTTGGCAGCAGTAACGATCTGGTGAACGCGATCGTTGCAGGACAAGCCGATATTCTGCCGGCAACGTCGCTCGTGCCCATCATTCACTTGGAAATCCAGAGCCCCGGGCGCGTGCGCGTTTTCTCGCACAGCCGCATGAACAATTCCAACGCTCTGGACAAAATTATCGTTCGGGATTCTTCTCCGCTGCACACCATTGTGGATTTGCGGGGGAAGAGAATTGGCGCATTTCCCGGCACCGCGCCCAGTCTCATGCTGGCCAGGTTCTTAAAGAAGCACGGAGTGGATCCGGCCACGGTATCGATGGTCCAACTGCCTCCCCAGGCCCAGATCTCCAGCCTCGATTCCGGCGCGGTGGACGCGCTTTTCTCCTATGAGCCGGTAACCACCACCGCTCTTGTCCACGGCGGTTATCACCAGCTTTTCGGATCGGTGTACGCCGATTTGCTCAACCCATGCCCGATTGGCGCCTCGGTGATTTCACGGGAGTTCGAGCGAAACCATAGGGAGTTGGCGGTGGGGGCTGTGCGTGCCTTGCAGCAGGGAGTGGACTATATGGCCGCCCACCCAGCCGAGTCCCGAGCGCTGCTATCCAAGTACGTCAAGCTGGCCCCCGAAATCGCCGCCCGGGTGAATGTTGCCGATGTCACTCTGGCGAACCAGGTCGATGTCGCCAACCTCCAGCAGTTCATCGATCTGCTGTATCAGACCGGCGAGATCCCTGAACGCGTCGATGCCCACAGACTGGTAGACGCGACCCGATGAGCACTCCGGCCCTTTCCACCGGTAGCGCACTGCAGATCGACGACATTGACTTTTCCTTTGCCGCGCGCTCCGGCGGCGTCGACGGCCCACTCTACAAGGAGTTTTCATTACACATCGAGCAGGGTTCGATCGTGGCGATCATGGGCGCAAGCGGCGCGGGCAAGACCACGCTGGGCCGCATCATGGCCGGCATCCTCACCCCACAAAAAGGAAGTGTCCGGCGGTCGCCCGGCTTAGCTAAACCCTCGGACCTCGTATACGTGGACCAACATCCCATGAACGGTGTCTTCCCCTGGCAGACAGTGTTGGAGAACGTGCGCTACCCCCTGGAAAAACTGAACTGGCAGGGCACCCAACGCCGTGAACGTATCCGCTATCTCATGACCTTGTTTCGACTCGGCGCGCTGGCCGACGTTTATCCGGCCCAGCTTTCCGGCGGCGAGCTGCAGCGGTTGGCGCTTTCCCGCTGCCTCTCCTGGAAGCCGAAGCTGGTTATTCTGGACGAGCCGTTCTCGGCTCTCGATGGCGAGGTCAAGGCCGAGATTACATCTGCATTGCACGAACTTGCGTTGAAGGATCGTATAACCCTGGTGCTGATCACGCATAACGTCTCCGACGCGCTGGCGCTGGGTATGCGGTGCGTCATCATCGCCAAGCGGCCGGTACGGGTCATCTCCGATCTCGAGTTCCGAACGGCGTTCCCGCGCGATGAGAGCACGCCCGATTACGATGCCATGCAGCAGGCATTAATCAACGGTATCCGGGATGGATTGGTTTAAACGAAACTCGCGCGCTTTGCTGTTCCTTGCCTGCCTGTTGGCAGCATGGGCGGCCGTCACCGCGCTGCGCCTGATCGATCCCATCGTGCTGCCCTCACCTTGGAGTGTGGCACGTGCCGTGCCCGGGATGCTGCGCGAAAGGCTGCTGGCTGACATCGGCCTAACCCTGGGCCGCGTGCTGACAGCATTGGTCTTTGCCTGTGTGCTCGGCATTCCGGCGGGACTGTTTCTAGGTTATCGCAAGCGAACCTATGAAGTTCTCGAGGGGCCGTTGCACGCGCTGCGCTCCATTCCTGCTTCTGCGCTGTTCCCGTTGTTCCTGATCGTGGCGGGAGTGGGAGAGACTTCGATCGTGGCACTGGCCGCCTATCCCAGCCTGCTGGTGATCCTGGTCAATGCGGTCTCGGGCACGGCCCTGGCCAACCAGCGGCGCTTATACCAGGCTCGTTTGCTAAACCTGAGCACTTTCCAGATGCTTTCAGACGTTCTCTTCTACGAGGCCCTACCCAACATCTTCGATGGCATACGGACCGCGGTTTCATACTCCCTGGTTCTCGTGGTTGCGGTGGAGATGTTCATCGGTCTGGGTGAACGCGGCCTGGGACGTGGTATCTATCTCTACCAGTCCACCTACAGGATCCCGGAAACCTACGGCGCCATCATTATTGCCGGCATGATCGGGATCGTTCTCAACTGGGTGGTGACAAAAGTTCAGAATCACATGCTCCGCTGGCTGCCGAATGTGCACGAGGATCAATGAGGCGAGTGTTTCCCGGAACCCCGCGTGTTGGTTCTAGTGTCCGCTGTAGTAAGAGAAGTTCGAGTCGTCACCTTCCCATTCGGCGATGCTGGCCCGCATTTCGCTAAGCAATCGGAAGTCGCCGTCGAACTCAGCGGCGACGACGCGCTGGTCTTGTCCATCAATATAGCGGAGCATGTATCGTCCTTCGGACAACGTCAGTGCGTCAATGGGCTTGCTATCGTCGAACTGCGCGCCGATTTGGGAAAGTAACTGGGAGAGCGCATAAGTCACTCCCCGGATAGCAAGGTGCTGGGCGCCGCTACCCAAAGGTCCAAAGCGGCCTTCCATCACATCCCGGTCTCGCAGCTTGTTCATCACTGGCCCATACCGCCCGGATGCTACGGGCTGTCGCGGACCTTGGGCCCTGCCCGCGAAAAAGAATCTTGCTCAGTCCAGAACTCAGAAGTCATCGCCGGGCACCAGGGGGCAACGGAACGGCACACTTCGGAACCATTGGAAATACGCATCGTCGCCAACCCACTCCGCCACATGGGCCCGAGTTTCGCCGATAAAGGCAAAGCTGGAGTCGAATTCGTGGGCCACGATTCGCTGGTCCTGTCCGTCGTAGTAGCGGACGCAGAAGTGTGCTTCCGAGACCATTTGAACGTCTACCGGCCAGCTATCCTCGAACCCAAGGTCCAAACGGGTAAGCAGGGTGGGGAGGTCATATTCCGCGTCCCCGATGACAATCGAGTCCTGGCCGCTGCCCAGTTTTCCGAATCGGTTTTCGATCAGCGCCCGTCCCCGCAAGTCAGACATGACCGACTCACACTTCTGCGGGCGTTTCGTGTGGCCGCTTGAAGACCATGTGGATGCCGATGGTACCGTAGGCGACGCCATCCTTGTTGGGCGCGATCAACGGAACCGAGCTTACCAGTTCCCATCCTTCCGCGCCGGCATTGTTAATCCACGAATCCAGCCCGCTGACCATCCCCTCATTGCTCTCACTGAATACCACCATGCGATCAAAATATTCCCACTGCATCGTCTCACTCCTTCTCTCCCCTACTGTCCTGCCGCAAGGAGATGCGCTCCTATGCGTTTTGGGCCTTGCCCCAGCGTTCGGCGAGCCAGCCCGCGGTGACGGACAGTACCTCATAGTTGAACTTAAGTTCGCCGTGGTTGAACCAGCGCGGCAGGTACCGGATCAAGCCGTTCTCATGCTTGATGTCGGGACGCAGATCGGTTGTAACATAGCGCAAATCAGACTTCGACAGATTCGCCTTCAGTCCAGCTGCACCCCCAAGAATGGCCGGGATGTCACGCTCGGCGTAGAGCAGCAAACAAGGACGATCGTGGGAGGGGACGGGACCGAGGACATCGAGCAATTCAATTACATACCCCGAATATGGCTCGCGCACGGCGGGGCTGGGAAAATTCTCGAACATCCACTTACCTTGTGGCGAGATTTCCACAACCACGGCAGGCGATATCGCCACCATACAGTCCGCCGAAGACATCAGCGCCAGCCGGCCGCCCAAGCTGATGCCTACAGCCGCGGTACGGCCGAAGCGGCGCACGTAACGAACTGCGGACTCGACTTCGTCGCGCATCACCGGACCGATGGCGGTGCGATTTTCACCGTGACCGCAGAGGTCGATCGAAAGTGCGGCAATGCCGACGTCTCCAAGTGTCGCGGCAATACCTAGCAGATGCTCCTTTGTACTGCCATAGGGTGGAATCAGCGCGGCGCCGCCACGGGCAGAGTCTGGCGTAAAAAGATATGCAGGGATGTTATGACCGTCAGTGGCAGCCAATGTTGTGATGCGCTCAAGGTTCATATAACGTCTCCCCAGTTCTGCCCTGCCACGATCCGCCTGAATCCAGATGCCCTGTGACTTCCAGAGTGGAAGATTGTACCGAACCACAGCGATATCAAGATCAGAAATCGGAATGTCAGATATCGGTTTAAGGGGCGACGGTGTTCAACCAGCCCAACACCTTATCGCGCAACACCGACTCATAATTCTCAAAACCGTGGCCCGCGCCCTCAATGCTCACGAATGCGCTCGCGGAACCGGCGGGCACCGCCATCTGCAACCGCTTGCCGACGTCCTTTTGGACGAGTTTGTCGACCGTGCCTTGAACGATGAGAACCGGATTCTTGACCTTCGCAAGGTTCTGGTAGGGGTTGGAGCGCCGATCAGGACCTCGTAGGCTGAGAAGATAACGGGCGGTGTAGAGAGCCTTCCCTATGGGACCCAAGTCGATAAGCATCAATTCCTGTTCGCGGCTGGCCCGCTCTAACTTCAATGCTTCGTCGACGGTGGCCTGGGCTTTCTCTTTTCCAAATTGCCACACGTTCCATTCAAAGAGGTCGCCGGGACCACTCACTAGCACCGTAGCTGCAATGTCGGGGTCGCCGCTGACGGCCTGGTAATACAACACGCGGTTTGTGCCCATGCTTTGTCCGAGCAAAACGAAGCGCTTGTGGCCAAGCTCGCGCAAATAGGCTGCGCCGGCTGCAATATCGGCCTGGTTATCCGTGAAGGAATAGCCCTTGGGACCGGCATCGTGGTCGCGCATGTTCAATGCGAGTGTGTCGTAGCCGGCGTGGGCCGCAGCATCGGCGAGTTTGGGGAAGTAGGCCTCATAGAAGTTACCAGCGTAGCCATGAACCAACAATAGGGCGCTCGCACGCGGCTTCGAGGCACGGAAAATGAGGCCTTGCAGACGCACTCCATCGGTGGTGCGCAACGTCACCAGTTCGGAGGAACAAACACCGCCCGTCGAGTTACGGGAAGGCAGCGGCTGCGCCAGCGCCCAAGCGGCCCACAAGAGAAGCGTGGAATGCAAGAGCAATCTGCGAAGTGCCGACATCGGTAAGCCCCCCGCGACGGCCTAGGAGTTGTCCTCGGCCAACACACCGGAGTGTTTCAGCTTGGTTTCAAGTTCAGTTAGACGCGCGCGGAGGGCCTTGTCCCGCTCCCAGCGCGCGGTGACGTCCTGAATGCTGGCGGCTGCGCCCAGGACTCGTCCGTCGGCATCCTTGAGCAGCGCGACGTTGAACTCGATGGAGATTCGCCGGCCGTCCTTGGTAAGCGCGGGAACGGCAAGAACGCTATGGCCGTACTTGGTGTGCCCGGTTTCCATAACATGGAAGTAGCCCTCCCAGTGACGCGCCCGGTGTTTCTCGGGGATGATGATCTCCATGGACTTGCCGAGCACCTCGTCAGCACTCCAACCGAACATGGCTTCCGCGCCCGCATTCCACAGCCGCACAATGCCCTCCCGATCACCAAAAATGATGGCGATCGAGATCTGTTCCAGAATGCTTTCGCAGAGCAATTGGTGAGTAGGGATGCTATTCATCGAGAACCCCAAGGAATACCAAACGAATACCTTTTATAGCCATTTCCGGGCAGTGGAGCAAAGAAACTTGCGAAAAACAAGGATGGCGTCAGACAAGACCACGGCACGTATCTGTCGGCAGGAGACTTTCAGTAATTCCATATTAGCGGCGGGCCCATGCCCGGGAAGCGCGGAGCCGCGTCTTGCTCAGCGTCGCTTCGAGGATCCTCAGCCTGTTGCAGTCCTTACGGCCGGCTGCTGAGTCGCGGGTTCCTTCTGCTTCAACACGCGGCGGAGTAGCTTTCCCGTGGGCGTACGCGGGAGTTCGCTTACGATCACGATTTCCCGGGGCAGCTTGTAGGTTGCAATCTTGCCCTTGCAGAAGGCGATCAGCTCTTCGGAGCTGAGGGATTGCCCAGGCTTCGGTACAACGAAGGCTTTGGCAATTTGGCCACGCACCTCGTCAGGCACTCCGATGACACCGACATCGGCAACAGCAGGGTGGGTGGCAAGGGTGACCTCAATCTCCTCCGGTCCAATGCGGTAACCCGAACTCTTGATGATGTCGTCCTCTCGCGACACGAACCAGAAGTAGCCATCCTCATCGACCGACACGTAGTCACCAGCTCGATTCCAGCCGTCGGGGGTGATGGCGTGGCGCTGTTTGTCGAGATCCCGCCAGTAGATCGTGCCAGTTGGTCCGCGAGCCACAAAGTGGCCAATAGTGCCGGCCTTGGTTTCCTTTCCGTCTTCGTCGATAACCTTCAGCTCGTAGCCCGGAACGGCCTGGCCGAAAGAACCAGCCTTGGCCTTGCGACTGACCACGTTGGAAGCGAAAACGTACATCATCTCAGTCGTGCCCAGCCCCTCGAAGATCTCAAGGCCGAATTTCTCCTTCCACGCACGATAGGTCGGGGCGGTCAGGCTCTCGCCACCGCCGGTACAGAGGCGCAGGCTGTTGAGTTGATACTTCTTTTCCGCGTCAGGCACCTGCAACATCTTGCGGTAGGCGGTGGGGGCCAGGGTCAAAACCGAGATGCGGTGTTTCTGTATGGTGTCGAACATCTTTTCCGGTTCGAACTTGGCGATGAGTGAAGCAGCTGCACCGAAACGGAACGGGACGGTCGCGTAGCTGGAGTAGCCCGCCCCAAAGGCCAGGGGCGCGGAACCGCCGATAACGTCGTTCTCCGTGACCCGCCAGCCGTACTTCCCGAAACTGTCAGGTACGATCAGCAGTTCCTCCACGAAGTGGACGGTCCCTTTGGGCCGTCCAGTTGTACCGGAAGTGTACAGGAGCAGACCCACGTCTTCGCGTGTGCGGAGCACAGGATCGAGGTTTGGATCACCCGACTGCAACAGCTCGGCGTATGCGAGGAATCCCTTGGCCTTCACCTCGACAACATCGCCTCCGACGACGATAATGTGCTTGACAGTCTGGAAGCTGTCGCGCGCTGCCTCGACTTCTCCAAGGAGCGCACTGCTGACGACGATCGCCACCGCCTCCGAGTCATTGGCGACGTGAGCGATCTCGGTGCGCGAGAAGAGGGGTGACGTAGGAGTGCAAACCGCTCCCAGCTTGAGGATGGCGAAGTTGGCGACCAAGGCCGGGGGAATGTTAGGCGTGCGTAGGATGAGGCGGTCGCCTTCCTTCACCCCCAGGTCGCGCAACGCGTTGGCGAACTTGTTGGCTTGAGTAAGGAGCTGGTTGTAAGTTAAACGCTGGTCTTCGAAGAGCACAGCGGTACGGTCGCCCCGACCGGCCGCGACGGTTTTGTCGAGCAGTTCTTCCGTAGGGTTGAACCTTTCAGCATAGGTCGCGAACTCCGGCAGGGTGTAGACACGTTTCGGCCACAACTCACGCGGGGGCAGATAGTCGGCCATCTTGGATTCTCCTTATCCCGCTGCTTTGGCTACCGGGGGGGCAGTCTCAGCGACCAGATCCTTCAGAGCCTGCTCCACACGGATCGTACCACGCTGGGCATCGGTCCGCGGAAAAGCCAATGCGGGATAACGGTCGCCCTCGAATACGAGCAGCGCCGGGACCGTGGTTCCGAAGTCTTCTACCAGCGCGCCTTTGAAACCGAAGACCGGACGCACGCTCGCATCCGGGCCACTGACCGCTTTGTGGTAGATCGGGAAACGGTCTTTTATCCCGGCTACGTCGATGGCTTTGCAATTCACCCCCGCAGCTTGTAACTCTTTCACCAGATCCAGGGCGCGCCCGATGTCGCACGGAAACGTCTCACCCGGCTTTTGGGTAGAGCTGTAATAGAACTCCACTTGCTTCTCAGCAGCAGCCACGCTGGCCGCAGCCGCAGTCTTTGCGGCCACGGGTTGGGCTGGCACATAGGTGTTGCCGCTGTCCTCAAAGACCTCACACTCGGTCCAGCCTTGCAGCGTGATCGATAATGTGAACGGCCACTCCCGCTTTACACACTTCCCGAGGTAAGCCTTCTGAATGTTGGGATCAAGCGCCGGACGCAGATGGTTGCAGCGGACGCATAAGCATTCAGTGTTGTAATGAGCCATATTGTCTCCAGTTCCCTCAGCGAGATCCAGCAACGATAAATTTGGGTTTGCTGCCTACCAGGTCTTCTTTCTTTAGCGGGTGCCCACTGATGACCTTACCGCGCACGTTGCGTTCGATTGGAATTGGTCTGCAGATCGCGTCCTTGCGGGCGCGAGGCGCCGACCGGGTCAGCCCCGCACCGAAGATGGCCGAATAGTCCTGCCTCTCGGCGAAGCCGGGCAACAGGTCAGGGGTACCTTTGGCTTCCTCGGGCCCGGCCACGCACGCTCCGCCCGAGGTTTCAATGCGCCAGATGGCACTGCATCCGGCGCACTTGGTCGTGCCCCTAAAGTTCCAGAAAGGATACGGATCGAGGAAATTCTTGGTCTTACACTTCGGGCATGTGAGTAGCATAGTTCGTCTCCGTCAAATGCACTCTTGGTCTTCCAGCCGCCTGATATCCTCAGGCGTCAACCCGGCCAACTCGCCCAGGATGCGCTCGTTGTCGGCGCCTACCGGCTTCAACGCCCACTTCAGACGTGGTGGTGTTGCCGACATCTTATACGCCGGCCCCTGGTGCAACAGTTCACCGTAGGTCGGGTCATCCAGCCAGCGAACCGCCCCGCGCTCATTCCAGTGTGGATGGTTGGCGACCTCTTTCGAGTTCCACACCGGCTGGTGGAGGATGTTGTTGGCCTCCATGACGGCGGCCACCTGCTCCTTGGTTTTGTCAGCCGCCCACTTTTCCAGAGCCGGATAAATCTCCATCTGGCTCTCCGGCTTGATGCGAATATCGGCCTTGGCGTACTTAGTGGCCAGGGTGGTTTCACCGATCGCCTTGCACAGGCGGGCGAAGTCCTTGTCCTCATACGCGCTGATCAGGATATAACCTTCCTCCTGTTCCTGGGGGTTGTCCGATTTGGGGTACGAGGATTTGCCGCACTTGATAATTCCGTGCACGCAGAGCTGCGTATCCCAGTTGCCCCATCTCTCACGGGTGATGCCGTGCCGGCCGTAGAGCGGCAAGGCATACTCCAGTTGGCGCGTGACGCCGTGCACCTGCGAGTACTCGGTAAATGTGCCCTCGCCGGAGACATGATCACGCCAATACAGTGCCGCCAGAATCTGGGTGGCGCCCATCATCCCGCCCCAGTAATCGGCCAGCCAGATCGTGTGCTTCGAAGGCGCGCCGCCCAGGAACTCCTGCTTGCCAGTCATGCCAAAGTTCCCGCCCTGCGACTGTCCGAGAATGTCGTAGGAAGCGCGCACACGTCCCGGACCCCAGCCGCCAAAACCACCCAGCCAGCAGTAGACGAGCCGAGGATTGACCTCCTTCAACTGACGGTATCCGATACCCCAGCGGTCGAAGGTACCGGGCCGGTAGTTCTCTACGAACACGTCGGACTTGGCGGCCAGTTTTTTGACTAGCGCCTGCCCTTCCGGACGGTGGAAGTCGATCGAGATAAAGTACTCGTTCGGGTTAGCGCCCAGAAAGCCCAGTCCCGTGCCGCGTTCCGGTACCCACTTAGAAAGTGGATACAGGAAAGGCTCGTTAAACGGCGTAGTGTGGCGCATGGCCTCGCCACGCCGGGGCGCCTCGATCTTGATGACCTCGGCTCCCAGTTCTGCCAGGTACGAAGCGCAGGAGGGACCCAAAATGTACTGCGTACAGGATAGCGCCCGGTATCCCTTCAGCACTTCGGGTTTTCCAAATTGCTTCTTGGGATCGAAGGTCTCTCGGCAATACTCCTCAAACGACGGTGCTTTGGTAGTGGGTTGCGTTGCCATCACATTCCTCCGTGCGTCAAATGACTTGCGCTTTCTGCAGCCGTGCGAAATCGTCGCTCGTGAAGCCGAGCAGCCGCCGATATATTTCCTGGTTGTCGTAGCCGGTCGGGCGACCCATCCATTTCAGCCGTCCGGGAGTTTTTTCCTGCAGGTAAGGAGTGGTGCCGTAGAGGATCTTCCCATAGTGCGGCGACTCGTATTCGGCCACGTGTCCGCGGTACTTGAAGTGCGGGTATTCTGCCACCTCGTTGACGTAGAGCACGCCACCGGACGCCACTTGCTGCTTGGAGAGCTTGCGCTCGGCGTCACTGCGAGCATTGTCTTTGAGCCACTCGCCAAGCATGGTGTAGGTCTTCACTTGCTGGTTGTGGGCCAGACGATCAGCGACGTCCCGGAGACCGGGATCGCCAAGGATGTCTTCCTCCACTGCGGGATGTTCGTCACCCACCGTACGCCAGATACGATACCAGAGGCGGTCATGGCCACCTCCAACCATCATGTAGCCGTCCTTGCACGGGTTCACGGCATATATATTGATGGCCAGGTCCCAGTTGCCATAACGCGGACGGATGCTGCCATCCATCGAGTACCACGCCCAGCTGTAATCGAGGATGCGAATGATAGCCTCGGCCGCGGTAGCCTCGACAAACTGGCCTTCGCCAGAAATATTTTCACGATATAGCAGGGCCGCCAGGATGCCCATGGCCGCTGAACTCCCGCCCACGTGGTCGGCCATCCACAGAGCGGAGCGGGTAGGCTGTCCTCCGAACTCCTTGGGATCACCGGTGCCGTGGACAAACCCGCAGGCTGCCTGGGCAACCGGGTCCAGCATTCCGGGTTGGTCTTTGGCTGGCCCCCACTGCCCACGCTGGCCGACCCAGCAGTAGATCAGCCGTGGGTTGAGCTGATGGAGCTGGCGATAGCCGATGCCCCACTCGTCCCATTGACCGGGCGGTGCATTCTCGATGATCACGTCGGCATGGACGGCAAGATCCTTGAGAATCTTCCGGCCTTCCTCCGTCTCAAGGTTCAGAGTCACGGAGGATTTGTTGCGCATCTCGTGGAGGAACTGTCCGCCAACTTTCTCTCCAGTTTCCTTGTCCTCGAACATGTACTCTTGCCGGCCAAAGGGTGTGAGCTTGCGAAGCGGGTCGCCCCCCGGAGGCTCGACTTGGATGACCTCGGCACCCAGCTCGGCCAGCTGCGAGGAACACCAATGGCCAATCGTCATGCGGGTGCTGCAATCCAGCACGCGAAGACGGGAGAGCGCCTCCGGTTTTTCGAAATTGTGTTCCTGGCGCAGGATCGACTCCAGGAAGAGCGGATACGCCTTGGCTTGGTCGCTCAACCCTGCGTACACCTCCTCGGGTTTCGGTGTGGGGACTGCGGGCCAAGGTGCGACTTTGGCTTGAGCTGCTGCCATGTGTGTCCTCCTAATGCGGGTGGTGGTGGGCTGCGTCCGCGACGTACGATGTATGTGGCTGCCATATTATGCTCTCGCGGTGCAGACACCGTCTGTGACCGCTGTCACAACCAGTTGTGATTAGCTGACCTTTCGACACAGGCGCTGCAAAATAGTGACAGCGGCGGCAGGCCGACAAAACGAGGCCGGGGTCGAAGGGAACCGCCTTTACATCACAAATCATTGTGACCCGCGTCACTGAATATGGCCCCCGTTCTTGTGAATAATCCGCTGCGCATAAACTAGAGGAGTTCTTCCCAGGAGGATTCGGGGGTATTGGGCGGGGCTTTCCAGGGGCTTTGAATTTTCAAGGTTTGTGCGAGTTTCTCCGGTCAGTCCTCGGCTCCGCATACGAAGGCGACGCGTGACAGGTTCAATCTTGCGAATGTTAGTGCAGGGCATCACGCGAATGAGGAGATGAAAAAATGGCAACTCCAAAGGTTACTGTTTCCGAAATACCACAGTCTCACATAAGTCGCTGGTGGCGGGTGGTGGGCGGGCTCTCGATGAATATTGCGTTGGGCACACTGTATGCCTGGAGTGTGTTCGTGGCCCCGTTGGAGAAAGAGTTCGGGTGGAAGCGTGCACAGACTTCCAATGTTTTCACCATCGCGGTGGTAGTCTTCGCACTTTCTTTTATCCTGGCCGGGCGGCTCCAGGACAAGTTCGGGCCATTCTGGGTTTCCCTGACGGGTGGCGTGCTGGTTAGCCTGGGGTTTTTCCTGTGCGCCTACACCCATAGCCTCAACTACTTGTATGCGTGCTTCGGCGGGATTGGCGGCCTTGGTAACGGTTTCGGCTACGCCACGCCCATACCGGTGATGGCCAAGTGGTTCCCAGATAAACGCGGCCTAGCGGTGGGACTGGCGGTGGCGGGGTATGGCGGCGGGTCGGCACTTTTCGGGCCGTTAGCCAACCTGAAGCTCATTCCTGCTTACGGCGTACACACCACCTTCATGATCTTGGGGGTGATTTTCCTGTTCATGACCGTGATCGGAGCGCTGCTGCTGCAGAATCCTCCCCCGGGATACAGGCCGAGTGGGTGGGCACCTGCGCCGGCCTCGAAGGCGGCGGCTACAACCTATGACTTCAGCCCCGGCGAAGTGCTACGCACACCGACGTTTTACTTCATGTGGATCGCCTATGCGCTAGGGACTTCGGCTGGCTTAATGGTCATCAGTCAGCTGGTACCTTTCGCCAAGAGCGTGGGCATTCCCAGCGCGGCGCTGGCAACGATGGGACTAGTGGTGGGGGCGATCGGCAACGCCTCTGGCCGCATCCTGTCGGGCTGGATGTCAGACGCGCTGGGCCGGTTGAATGTCTTGCGACTCATGATCGCCATTTCGATGATCGCCATGCCCTTGCTCTACAATGTCGGTGGGAACGTGGCGGCGCTGTACGTCGTCGTGTTCATCGTATACTGGTGCTACGGTACACAGCTCTCGGTCAATGCTTCGACCACCTCGGATTTCTGGGGAACCAAGAACGCCGGCATTAACTACGGGATATTGTTTACGGCTTGGGGAGTGGCCGGCATCATTGGTCCCAGGATTGGCGGCGTGCTGTTCGACAAGTACAAGAATTACCAGATGGCGTTCTACACGGCGGCAGTTCTGGCGGCGGTAGCGCTGCTCTGCGAACTTGTGGCCAAGCGTCCCCAGATACCCTCGTATGCCCGAGCCGAACTAAGGGCTACGGCTTAGGAGGCTTAAGCTTTGGCGCTCGGTAGGCGCGTTTGCACGCTCTTGTTAGCCGCCAAAGCGCAGGCAAGCTTCTCGAGGGGTGGAGTTTCGAGTCGGTGAATATCCTGGCAGGGGTGTCGGCGGTGCTGGCCGGCTCGCGCACGGGTGATTTCCGACGGTCCGGAACTAACTACTTAGTGTAGGGCTGCGTAGGAACTCCTGGTCCTGCTCGGTCAAGCGCGAGAATTCGTCTTCTTCCGTTTCCATCGGTAGGCCAAAAGCCCTCGGATTCACGATCAGCGTGAATCCGCACCAATCACAATCAGGACGTCGGGGGTCGGCATTCTTCAAGAGTGCCAGGAACTCGCGCACCTTCATTCGTGAACGCCCCTCGGCTGCGTGATCATCGTTGTCCGGCGCCTCAATAAAATGCGATCGTTGTCAAAAAAGCACACCACGACCTCCCCGACGTTAGTGATCTCAATCACAGGTCTTGTGATACTGATCCTGAGGAAGGCGCCCCAACAGCGATCAGTCTAAACCATCGTCCGCGGGAGCGATTGAGCTAACCCCTCAAATATCAGCGGGTTCGGAAGCCGGCCGCCGCGACAAAAAAATTTATCGTCGTGGGTCACAGAACATGCTACCGTTACGCCTCACAAATACGCCAGCCGCCCTCGGGAATGCCGGAAGGAGCTGGAGAGGGAGGCGCCTCATGGGCTCCCCTGATAATTTCGAAACCCTCGACGATATCCTGATCGAGCAGTTGCGATCAGAAGGGTTCGTCTGTTCTTTACCATCTCGCGCCATATTGTTCACGGAGGGTGAGACGGCCCGTGGCGTTCACATCATCTCCAAGGGCCACATCAAACTCAGCATCAGCTCGTGCGAAGGCCGTGTGCTCATCCTAAAGGTCACTAAGCCAGGTGAGATTCTCGGCCTCCACAACTGCATCACTGGCGCTGCTTACGAGATGACGGCGCAGACCCTTCAGCCAAGCCGCGTAACCTTTGTGAAGCGTGAGGACCTCATGGGTGTGTTGCGGCATAGCCGGGAGGCCTGCCTGTCCGCCGTAGAGCAACTGGGCAGAATTTGTCACATGGCGTACGTTGAGATCGGTTCGCTTAACCTCTCGCGTTCGGTCAGCGAGAAACTGGCGCGTTTCCTTCTCAGTCTTTCAGCGGAACCAAGCTATTCAGAAAAGAATTGCAATGATGCGGTGCGAGTGGACGTGGACTTGACGCACGATGAAATCGCGCAAGCCATAGGAACGTCTCGCGAAACGGTGACCCGCGCGCTCGCCAGTTTCCGAAAGAAGCACTTGGCGAATCTGACACGATCCATGCTGCTGGTTCAGAACAGCGCAGAATTGGAGAAGATCGCGGGAATGGGAGCCGCCAGGAGCGAGCCGGCGGTAGCAAGGGCCTATTCTAAAAAGTGTGGTCCTGTTTCGGTTGCCGCGAGCCGACCGCTCTCAGCCCGTTGGCCTGCTCCGCAGAGAAACGGCACGCGAGCTTCCTGACCAGCCTTTGATCTCCTAGAGCCCAGCTCGATGGGCTTTTTCTTACCCTCAGCACGGCCAGATAGTAAGCGCGGTCTGGCCGAGAATGTGCCGCTTTGTCTCCGCTGGCAACGGCAACGCCCGGAAAGAGTCGAGCGCTTCTTTAATGTCGCGCACCCCCGGACCAGGCCAGTCGCTACCGAACAGCGTCTTGTGCGCGATCTCTGGCAGGCGAGGAAAATACTTGAGCAGGTGCGCCGGCGGAATGCTGCTGATGTCGAGATAAACATTGGGATGGCGATGCACCAGGAAGAAGGCGGTGTTCACCCAGAGAGGCCGGCCTCCATGTGCGAGCACAATCTTCAATTCCGGAAAGTCGACCGCTACATCGTCTACGTGAATCGGGTCGCCGTATTTGTTGCGCGCGCCGGGAAAGATTGATGTACCAGTGTGGAACATAACCGGGATGCCGTTGCTCTGCGCTGCGCCATACAACAGTTCAAGCTCCTTCATGCCCTCAAGATAGTCGTTGGGGTAAAAGAGTTGATGCGGGGGATGAATCTTGATCAGACGCAAACCGAGCCGGACTATCTCATCGATGTCCGCCATGGCGTTGCGGGAGTGCCGCGGATGCAAGCTGCCACATGGGATCAGCCGTTGGGGATCCTCCTTGGCGTAGTTTGCGGCCATGGTGTTGAGTCCAGGGGGGAAGCCGGTGACATCGGGCGCGACCGCATTGATCAGCACTGCGCGGTCCAGCCCGACCTTGTCCATGTATTTCAGAAAGGCTTTGGGCGAGCGGGTGAACTCCAGTACCCGATCGAAATCGGGCTGATGCCTTTTCATCAACTCGAGGGCCGGTGGACTCAGCACGAGTTCGAACGGCTGGATATGAACATGGCAGTCGGTGATCAAGGAACTTGCCTGGTCTCGTGAAGCAATTGCAGCATCCGGCCACGTGGATCTTACGCAGTCCAGCATCTATGGAGTGCGGAAGTCAATACAGAAGATGCTGAGGAGAATCGTTCCCACCGCCCACAGTTGTCGCGGCTATGCGTTCCGGGGCTTGAGGCGTTGCGTCTTCCAGTTTCTTCATCTCTTCTGCGACCTGCCAGCGGCGCGGTTCAGTCGTCCTTGAACCTGTGACCACATTACTCAGGATTGCGAACGACTGCTTTCTCAAGCCGCCTTGCCCTGCGCGATCTTGTGGCAGGTCGAGGTCTCCACGTCGAAAGCGTGCACCTTGGGCTTGCTGTGCACCAAGTGCTGAATTATGTCGCTGACCTTGGCGTAATCCTCGTGGCTGTACCGTTCGGCATCCTCTCGTGTCTTCCAGAAGCTCAGAGCCAGGATGCCTTCCGCGTCCGACACGAGCACAATTTCATCCACAAAACCTGTTTGCGCCTTCAGCGTAGACAGCACCTTCTCATGCAGCATGCTGCAAACTTCTCTGGCATTTCCTGGCTTCGTCTTCACTTCGACAACGCGAACGAACATGGTAAAGACTCCTTTCAGTTTAATATGAAGTCTACAAACCGCCGAGAACAAGCATACGGCTGGAAGCGAAACTAAACTACGCCTGCCCGGGCCGTGAGGTCAATCACCGACGGGCTGCAATCCCGCCGCCGTGTCCTCGCAGGCTAAGGCCTGAATTCGTGCTGAGACGCGGGGTTTGTTGGCCGACCACATCCTGAAGATTGCAAGAGATTGGACGCGGACCCACTGAGTATTGCAGGAAAAGGGGACTCTTCTTGCCAGATGAGGAGCCTGTCCCAGGTAGTGTCGCGCGAGAGATGTCCGCCGAGAGATTGACTCCCGATTCCTGCCCGTGATAAATTCGCGCCCCAAACCACAAATGGGGGTATAGCGATGTTGGAAGTTCGCCAGATAAGCGATGAAGAAGTTGAACAGCAGGTCAGCGTAGCGCAGCTCAGTTCCATGAGCAGCCTTTACATCGACGACGTGCTCGCGGTCGTTGAGCGGGGGGCGAAAAAACTGCCCTCGTATCTGGATCTGTACGGAATGGCTGTGAAACAAGCGTGGTCCCCCGACGAACTGGATTTTTCGCAGGACCAAGAGGAGTGGCAACGCCTATCGCCCGACACCAAGAGGCGCCGGACTTGGAGCCTGCGAATGTTCTTCGCCGGAGAAGAAAGGGTCGCAAGCCTGTTGGCTCCACTAGCATGGGCTGCTCCCAGCAAGGATGTGGAGGCATTCGTGGCCAGCCAGTTAGCGGATGAGGTCCGCCACACAATGCTATTCGACCGCTACTGGCGTGAAGTCGTGGGCACTGATGCCCAGAACCTGCACGAGCTGGTGAGACAGATCGCCGTAACGGCACAAGAAAACCCGGCCTATCGTTACTTGTTCTACGAGTGGCTGCCTGAGCAATCGCAGTGGCTGGCTTCGCACCCCACTGATGTCGACGCGACTGCAAGATTCGTGACCGTCTATCATCTCATTGTGGAAGGCGCCATGTTCCTGACCGGGATGCGTTACCAGCTTGAGGGCGCCAGACGCTGGGGCCGCACCTGGGGTTTCTATCAAGGCTTCACCGCAGCTACACGAGATGAGTCACGGCATGTGCTGTTCGGCGTGCGATACCTGCGTGATAGAGTCACAGAGAATCCACACCGTTATGTCCCCCTGATCCAAGACACAATCCGGGAGTTTCGCCCCTTGATACATACGATTATGCGTCCGCCAGGGGGCGACCTGAGCTTCTACGGCGGCACGCATTTGGAGTCTGCCTGGCCGGGGCTGAGCCCCGAACGGTTGCGGGACGAAATGGTTGACTACGCGATGAGTGCCCTGGATCGGCGGTTACATGCGGTAGGGATCTCACACTGAAGGGTAGTTGCAAGGGTGCCGTGCGGCCGGCGATGGCTCTCGTAGCAAGCAGTTCCGATTTCAAGCGTGGATTACATCACTCCATAGTAAGTTTGGTGGATGTGAAAGCGCAGCCGCTCGCCACATTCCTCACATAGGTTCGCCCACGGATCTTTGGTTTCTGCGAGGGCCTTTTTGCAGGTGGGGCAGACTGTGATAACTGGTGCGGAGCAGACAGGGCAGAAGCTCGGCGGCTGGGAACAGCCGGATAGGTCGTGGTGGCAATCGGCATTCGTGCAGAGTGCTCTTTCGGCGGCCATCTTCAATCTCTCTGTCGAACGTCTTGCCAAGGTTACCTGGTCGATCTCATCGGCGTCGATGCTCTGCCTAAACATTAAGCTGAATTCGCTATTCGTCCGCCGGACTCGCCACCTTCTTCTGCGGGCGTGAGCTCATAGGAAATCTTGAAGTCAATGCAGCGGTGCAGTGTGCGATAGAGGGGACACTGCATGGCATAAGCATTGTGGACCTCCTCCACCACACTGCGGACGTTCTCGGACACCGCCACTCGATGGTGAACGAAAATCCGGCGAATGACAAGTACGCCATCCTCGGTTTCCACTTCGCCACGCACTTCGCTCGCCAGAGCTCCGCGACCTGTCTTGACGTGCCGCGCTGCCAGCGCGGTGGCAAACGTGCCTTGTAGTCAGGCCGCTGCGGCCGCGATTACGTAGTCGAGTGTAGCGGCACGAGGCTCCTTGATGTTGGCGGGGTTCAAACCGTAATGCTTGGCGATCGCCCCGTGAACTCCAAAGTAGATAGGCGCCGATTCTGCCGGCAACTGTGCTACCCGTATCGCGCCAGGCCCTCGCTCGATTTTTATTTCGGCAACATACGTCGCTTCGGCCATGATATCCCCCTTTCGCACGCGGTTAGACAGAAACCAAATCAACGGTCGCTTGCGTCGGTTGTCCTTCGCCAATATTACATCTGCTTGAAGGATCTTACCGCCAGGCGCTGTTCTCCTTCGATGCCGGAAAGATGTCACAGAGCTGTCGTGGCGGACGCAAATTCGGTACGCCGCTGAAGGCGACTATGTTTTCGCTAGTCCGAAAATGAAGGGAAGGAAACCGTACTGGATGTC
>QIAR01000180.1 GCA_003225595.1 Acidobacteriota bacterium
AGGTAGGTGGAAAAAACCGCGGCCGAGCCGGCGGGATTCAGTTCCGTCACGAATGCATCCCCGGCGCTACACGAGCTGCACGTAGCCTGTATGGGATTCGCTGTGGGAAAGTTTGACGACATCGTTTGGCCGGTAACGTATGCATTGCTCGAGATGACAGCTATACTCTGGCCGAAGTCGAGCGTGCTACCCCGGAGGTAGGTGGAGTAAACCAAGGCCGAGCCGCTGCCATTCAACTTACTCACAAAAGCACCGACGGTACCACTCAGCGTGCGCTGGAAAGCTCCCGCCGTGGTCGGGAAGTTACTTGAGGAGGTGAGGCCCGTGACGTAGGCGCTGCCCAAGGAATCAACTGCGATGCCATTGGCTTGGTCATCGCCGCTGCCGCCAAGGTACGTCGAATAGAGCAGGGTAGAACCACCCGGGCCTAGCTTCGCCACGAAGCCATCATTTATCGTGGGACAACTAGAACAGGTAACCTGCAAGGCGCCTACCACCGGAAAATTGCTCGAGCGGGTAGAACCTGTGATGTAGGCTTCGCCGGAGGAATCCACGGCGATGCCGTTGCCTTGATCGTAGGCATTGCCCCCCAAATAAGTCGAGTAGAGAAGCGCAGAGCCGTTGGCGGCAAGCTCGGAAACGAAAGCGTCTGCGTCTTGGCTGCTCCCTCTCGCAGGCTGGATGGGGTTCTGGGTCGGAAAGTTGGACGAATGGGTGAAGCCGGTCACGTAGGCGTTGTTCGAAGAATCCAAGGCAATACCACGGCCCTGATCTAGATCGCTGCCACCCAGATAAGTTGAATAGGAGAGCGCGGTACCATTGCTATTTAGCTTGGTCACGAACGCGTCGGCTACGCCACCAAAAGTGGTCCGGAAGGCCCCTGCAGTTGTGGGAAAGTCATTCGAGAAGGTTTGTCCTGTCACGTAGGCGTTTCCGGACGAGTCCACCGCGATAGCCTTGCCGATATCATTTTGGCTACCCCCCAAGTACGTGGAGTACACGAGAGATGCGGCACCAGATGCTGCAGGATTGAATTTTGACACGAAGACATCGCACTTAGAAACCGTTCTGTCGAAAGCTCCCGTAGTGGTCGGGAAGTTCGTTGAAGTGGTAAGTCCCGCCACGTAGGCAAGGCCGGCCGAATCCACGGCCACAGCGGTGGCCTGGTCGAAGTCGCTGCCCCCCAGGAAGGTGGAATAACTTAACGTGGGATCAATAATGAGCGGCCGGCTCGCATCATATGAGGCCACTTCAATACCTACTCGGCGTGCGCCCTTGAACACATAGCGGCCGGAAACAACCTCTCGTTTTGCTGGAAACCCTTCCTTCAACTGGTAAAGCCGCGGCCTGTGCAGACGGATGTTCCCCGCCGGACTCTCCAGGAGGAGCCCCCCACGCGCGTCGATTTTCACTTGGCTGGCGTCGTCCAGGCCCAGCACAATGGCTTTCGGATCGGCACCCGGGGCGACTAGGAAATCGAACTCCAGTTGTTGCTGGTTTGCATGGTAGAGGATATCTATGCCGGGATAGACGTTCTCGTAGCTCACCTTGCCAAAATGCGGAATTCCGCTGTACCAAGCTTTCGGATCATTGCCGTAAAAGTAGTTAGTCGTACTGGGCAACTCCTTTAGTCCTCTTGACCGCAGTGGAGCCCCTCGCCGACTGCCGAGCAGTTTGATCCGCATCGCGAAGCCCGTGGACATGGTTGCATAGTCTGGCCCATCGGCGGGGTTAGGGAGCTGGGATTTGACGGTCAGGTTTGACGCCAAAGAGTTGAAAACCAGGACCGGTTCAGCCCTGGAGGTTAAGAACAGCGTGTAGGCGGTACCCACAGCCAGGAACTTAACTTCCTTGTCGATTTGCCCCTGGTTGGGCTCAAACGTCAGTGGCAAACGTTTGTACATCTCCAAGGCATGCTGTTGTGTAGCGGACGCAAACTTGGGGGAGAGCGCACGTTTGCCGCTTTCGACAGGGCGAGTGACGAGTGTCTGCCTTGCCCTAGCGGCACCATCAGTCTGTCTTCTGCGCAGGTTGCCCGTGTGGGTTGCCGTTTTATTGTTCCGACCCGAACTTGACACAACTCGGTCCGGTTGGGTCGTCGTCCCCTCATGTCCGGGAAGGAATCCGGCTCTCCCATTGACAGTTGCGACCAACGCGAATACGACGACGAAGTTGAATGAGCGCAGAACGGCCGGCATGGAACCTCCACATCTAACTAGGCGGCTAAACGGATTCATCTGTACCGCCGGGCGGCGGCTTGCTCAGCGGCTTCTCCTAGTGGACGGTTCGAGAATCAGGCTGGCTCAACGAAGTTCATTGCCGGTCTTGGTTCTCTAACAAAACTGGCTTGCTCCCAATTTGGATTGCTCCCTTTACGTTGAAGTAGTTCCCGTTTAAGTCGCGGTACCGAGTGAATTTACGCGCTGGAGTGTACCATGTGCTCGCAAGGCTATTCCAGACAATCTCAGCTATATATCCGTGCGGACGAGTCAAACTACATTTCCAGGTCGAATCACTTGCCATAGAGCAAGGAGAACCCGTCGTTCCTCCGACCAACCAGTTGTAGACCTCTCGGTAGGCAATGCCAGCTGGGGTAATTGAGTCTGCATTTTTGTTCCACAGAGTTCCAAACCTGTCGTTATCCCAGCAATACCAGATGGAGCGCGCCACGCCGCCTGACCAGCTGAGAATAATGTGTCGTGCCAACCAAGCAGCCTGCTGGTCTTGATCGGTAAGGTGCTCATCGTTCCCCCAGCTGTGCTCCGTGTCCCACAACTCCTTTGAATCCTGACTATGATGACTCATGACGCTCTTCATGTGGGCGATGAGGGTTACGATATTCTCCGGCGGATTCGAGACTCCGTTACTGGAGCCTAGGTAACCATGGAAGGCGACAACATCAGCATACGCATCCCCGCCGGCGGATAGATACATGTCCATCCACTTGTAAGCATTGGACCCTTGAGGTGCGGGGGTTAAGACCATAGCGCCGGGGTCGCTCGATTTGATGATCGGATAAGCGTCCCGCGCCATCGCGACCATCTGCTCCGGGCTTTCCGCCCAGAAATTGGCAGCGTTGGGCTCGTTCCAGAGTTCCCAATACTTGATCTTGCCAGCGTAACGGGCGCTGATGGCGATGACAAAATCCTTCCAGTATTGCTGATTTGCAGGGCGATAGCGTGCCCCAATCGAATCCTGCATCTTAGCTTCAGCACGGTGTGAGGAGGCCCACGCCGGCGTCCTGCCGAACGTGTAGACCAAATCTACTCCATGGGATCGGGCGAGGTTGACCACATTGTCCAAGTTCGTCCAGTCGTAAACACCCCTTGCGGTATTTAGGTCCCTCCAGTTGGTGTGCGGATAAACGTCCCAGATCCTGAGAGTACCGAACCTAACTGACGGCCAACCGTGTTTAGCGGCGTTGGTTTCATGCATCCCGAAAAAGAACGATTCGACAGGGCTGCCCGAAGCCGGAGCCGTTACGCCGGATGGCTCATCGAGGGCCGCCGCTCGCGAAAACAAAAGTTGCAATGACATCAGAAGAAAGAATAGGACTAACGACGGTCGCATAGCGGTTTCACTGGATGATCACGCCGAAATGGGAAACGGAACTTGCGCCGGCTGGGCGGCTGGCGGATGGGTCGCGATCGCTCGCCGGTAGATGCGCATCAGAATTTGATAGTTCTGGTCCGCCGTATACTTCACCTCATACTCTCTGCGGGCTTCCTTTCCCATGGCCCATACTTGCTCGGGATGATTCCAGGCCCACTCCACTTTTACCGCCAAGTCGTCTGCATCGCCCGGTGTGAAGTGCAGTCCGGTGTGCCGATCTTCAACGATTTCCTGCATCGCCCCAAGGCCGGAACAGATGATCGGAGTACTGCAAGCAAAGGCTTCGGCAATGGTCACCGGAAAGTGCTCATACCAACCGCTAGGGAAGACCAGGAAACTTGCCCCTTTTATAGCAGCTAGCGTTTGAGCCCGCGGCAAAAATCCGCGAAACTGGACGCCAGAAAGCCCAAGATGCTCGGCTTGCGCCTCTAGTTCTGCGCGTTGTGGACCGTCGCCGACAATTAACAGGGGAATACGGCTGTGCAGGCGTTGCCAGGCAGCCAGCAGAGTCCGTACTCCCTTCTCGGGGGAGAGTCTGCCAACAAACAGCGCATAGCCAGCGCGCCCGTGATCCTCCTGATCTGCACCTGGATCAGGATGAACAAAGTTCGGCTTGACAAAGATCTTGTCTTCCGGAAGCCCTCCGTCCACGAACTTCCTCCGGACAAACTCGGTGAGGGCGATATAGCAGTTGACATCCTGCGTCCATGTGCCCCGGTGGCGATGTATGGCCAACATTAGGGCCACCGTGGCTGTCTCTAAGCGACTGTCACGATAACAACCGTACCGGATCCCCCGCCACAAGCTGTGGTCGACGCATTCTTCACAGACCTTTCCATTGCGAAAGAAAGTCGCGGCCGGACAAAGAAGGCGATAGTTATGCAGTGTCTGTACGACTGGGATTTGCGCTTCTTGACATGCTGAATAAATCGACGGTGAAACAACCACAAAGGTGTTGTGAACATGTATGACATCAGGCCTGTGCCGACTAATTAGTTCAGCGATTTGCCGTCGTGAATCCGTGGCCCACACGGCTCTCCCCGGCAATTGCAGCCGTCCGACCGCGGAACAATCTTGGATTTCGTGATTGCTCCGTTGGTACACGGCCACGCCGTGACCGGCCCGTTCCAGCAATTGCCTTTCCTGTTCGACAACGGTGTCCTCGCCTCCATGTTGCTGATACGAGTTGTGCACAAGGAGAATCTTCATGTTCTCAACCTGGCTGCTCTACGTGAGCTTGATCGATGCCCGCTTGTGGACCGTCTTAGGCAGGCTGCGGAAAAACTCTGGTTGTGGGGTGGAGCAGCGCTTCAGCGCTCCGTTCCGGGGCCTTTGTTTTCATTGCCGGCTTTAGCCCATGAGCTTGCGGCCTAGCAGCCAATCGTGTTGCATTTCTACTGGCTGCGCAGAAAGCCGTGTAGTCCGAAGGGAGCGCCGGTTAAGTACCACCCCGTGATCTGGCCTGCCGGGTTAATGGCTGCGGGTTCCGTATCGGGTGAGCCAGTTACTTCGAACGTGGTGATAGTGCCGTCAGTGTTCCGAAGAAAGCCGTGTAGCATATCGTTCGCTTCTCGGTACCACCCCGTGATCTTGCTTGTCGGGTTAATGGCGGTGGCGACCGTATAGGTTGCGCCAGTTACGTCGAACGTGGTGATAGTGCCGTCAGTGTTCCGCAGAAAGCCGTGTACCCCACCACCTCCAGAGTAATACCCCGTGATCTGGCCCGCCGGGTTAATGGCGCGGGGGACCGTACCAGTTTAGCCAGTCGGGTCGAACGTGGTAATGGTTTGCGCAAAACCGTTGGGAGCGAGAGTTACCAGAACTACCATCGCTACTGCCAATATGTGCAAACTCGTCTTGGACATAAATCTACCCTCCTACTTCTCTAGCTAGTGTCGTGTCCCATTAATTCTTTGCATATCTCAGAAGTTGTCCATCCTGAGTGGCCTTCGAGCGGCGAGGGATCTACGCACTTGAATTCGTAATACATAGGGTTTTGTTAGACGCTCTTAGACAAATCCTGCGCTGCCGCAGAACGAAACCAGCGAGTATCCATACCGCGGTAGGGTAGTGCCTTCAGCTCTCCCCAGTAGCCTCCGTTGAAAAGCTTCATGCTTGTCCTCTTGATCCGGAAGATGTTTGAAAGTAAGTCGTAGCATGCGTGGGGCAGGCGTAGTTGGCTCCAGTTATCCTGAATTTGAAGTCGCTCTTTGCGAACTTGCTTCGTCGCCAAGCTACGATTTGTTCCTTGCCACCGGAATGCCGCCACCGGATAGTTGAGATAGCCGAAGATTTTCCCTTTCCCAGCCAAACGTACAAAGTATTCGTAGTCCATGCATACTCGGTAACTTTCCTGCAAGAGGAGCCCTTCATCAATCACGCGCCTGCGATAGAACGTGGTGTTGGACTGGATGTAGCACCCGCGATAGAGCAAAACCCGAAAATCAAAGGCGTGCTCCTTTTTCGCGCGCAGTAGGTCTCCGTCCTTACGCACGAATATGCTATCTCCATAAACTACATCCACCTCAGGATGCGCGGCGGCATACTGGGCGATGGCCTCCAGACTGCCTGGTAAAAGGTAGTCATCGGCATTGAGCCACGCCATAAGGTCACCGGTGGCCATGCGAAAGCCCTTATTGATCGCGTCGGACTGTCCCTTATCCGGTTCCGAGATCCAGCGAAGATGTTCCCAGCCTGGAGTAGCCGCATTCTTTCTCAGCAGATCGCAGGTGTGATCAGTGGAGGCTCCATCTACAATGATATGCTCCACAGACGGATAGCTTTGCTCCTTCACGCTCAAGAGGGCATCCTGAAGGAAGTCCGCGTGATTAAAAGAAGGAGTTACAACAGTTAACTTCAGCATAGGCGCATCCTTTCCGCGTGGCTAAGCTAGTCGCATGAAGTGCACTACCCACGCTGCCAATTCTGTTTCCCGAAGCAGACCGCACGACAATCATGAGAAGAACAGCATTTTCTCCTGCAGCTTGCGCATTGCGTGGTGGGCGGCACCATAAGGGACTCGCAGCAGATCCGAGACTAGAAACTGGAGGCTCACGGGAATGGAATCGAGTTCGCCGAGCAGTTCGTCCATGTTGTATCCCATCACCGCCAATCGCTCTGACCCAATCCAACGCAGGTAATTCCGACACCATGCCTTGCGAAAAGGATTGGCCATCGCCGTTTTCCACTTTTCTATCGGTTCGTCACTGATCTGTTTGTATTGTTTTGTCCCGACGGGGTCTCCCATGCGGCCACGGAGATCAACCCGGCTAAACTGCAACACGCGCTCAGGCTCGAATGGCAATTCCAAATACCGGAACACACGCTTCCACTCGCTTTCCGGGTTCGCCAGCATGTCCTCATAGCGCAAGGCGCAGGCCAGATCCTTGTTAGCGCTATAGGCGTGCACCAGATTATCAAGCCCTCGGAAGAGATCCACTTTGTGGCGCCACAGTTTCCAAGTACCGTTTGCCCATGTGTTCGTGATCGAAGCGATGATAGAAAGCGGATTGCGCCACAAGAAGATGAACTTCCCTTCAGGGAAGAGGTGAATTACGTCTTCCACCACAAGGTGGTAGCGGGGTGTCTTGTCAAGAAAGTATCTCGCGCCATTCTTGCCAGCTTTGGCATAGAGTCGCAGGGTCAGTTCCCGCAGTTCACCCAGGTAATCGCTCGTGCCGTTGGGAAGTGTGCGGCAAAAGTCTTCCACTGCCTTCACCATGGTTCGGTGCGAATATTCCGCGTAGATATCATCCTTCTTCAATGTATAAAGGTAAGGAAGCAGTATCCACGGCTCGGAGACCGTCGAGATCTCCGCATGGGTGGCCAGGGTGCGCTGCGCCAGCGTAGAGCCAGATCGTGGCAAGGAAAACAAGAATATCGGTTGTATTTTCGATTGCAAACGGGTTACCGGGCAAATATCTGTCTACTGGTTAAAACTGAAAAGCGTGCGTGCGTCCAAACCCCTGTCTTTTTCTTTGCAAACATCAACATGAGCAGGTTTTGGAGAATCGTAGCCGATGCTGTGGCAGCGGCAATCCCTATCCCTCCATAACCGCGGACCAGCCACAGCGCGCCTGCGGCGTTAAGAAGCCCACAGACCACCGTGATCTTCATCATCGTGCTCTGGTGACCAGACATAATAAGCGTCAGCCCGCAAGAACCCGACCATACATTCACCAGTTGTCCGGCACTTAGCAACGCCAGAATTGTGGCGCCCGCCCCGTAATAGCTCCCGTAGACCGTCCCCAGAATCAGCTTTCCCATAAGAAGGAACGCCCCCAGCGCTGCAAAAGCCGGGATTCCAGCCAAGGTCGCAGTAGCCCGCAGCGTGGTTTCCAGTTCCCTGCTTTTCTTCTGCGCATACATCTCCGCGATGATCGGTGACACAAACGAGTTGACAATCACCATGGGCATGTTCACCAGAACAACCAGACGCATGGCAGCGCCGTAGATGGCTGTCTCCTCCTGAGGGCGAGTAGCTCCCAGAATCCAAAGACCCGCCTGAATGTTGGCGAAGAGTGTCAGGTTCGTGATCAGCTGCGGTAGCGCCGCGACAAGAACTTGCTTGCTACTCATCTGTCCATCGTCGCTGAGACTGCGTACCCTTCGACGCAGGATCAGACCAGCAATGAGCACCGTTGCGGTTCCCGCCACAATCGAGATGATGACCGCCTCAGCCAGGCTCGCATGTCTACCCCAAAGCCAGAGGGAAGCGAGCAAGACCGCGCAAATCACGTTAGAGACCGAGCGCGTAAAAAAAGATGCGAGGCGGATGTCATGAAAGCTGCGAAAAGTTTCGGCCGTTAGGTTTTGAAGCGCACTGACGGCTATCCAGAGCGGGGCTATTGTAATTACAATGGCTAGGAGAGGGGAATGAAACACCCGCTGCGCTAGCCAAGGCCCGATTCCCAGGGTAAGCACCGCGACCAAGAGCGCACCCAGGATCCCGCAACGAAAGACGGCGTTTACGGCGGCTCGCCCCTGCCCCGGCATACCCTTTCCCATGGATGAGGCCACCAGTCGGACTACAGTTTGATCCAAGCCCAGCTGGGCAAGCACCGCCAACACCGACACCAAACTGAATAGCAAGAAATAATCACCCATCTCTTTGACTGTCAGGAGACGTGCCAATATGGCAGTAACCAATACCGTGGTCGCCGACGAAAGTATCTTCCCGGCAAACGCCCAGACGCCACCGGAGAGAAGGCGCCGTCGAATTGAACGCTGGGAGCTTCCTATAGGCGGAGAGAGTGGGTTCTGCTCTTTCACTGATTCCTCTTTCTTGTTGGCCTGCCGAGCGGCAAAGATTGTGGAATGGCGACCTGGCCTCTAGACAATTGTTCTTGCAGAATTGTTAGCCAATACCCGATTCCGGCGCGTGTGCAGCTGCCAGCTTCGAAGGAATGGCATATAGAACTCAACAAGTAAAGCAGAAAAGACGCCCGAGTGGATGGTGACTCGGGAAGAAGGAAGCTCGATCCATTCGTCTTTTTCTTCAACAAACTTGCGATTTGTCCGTGAAAGTGAAAAACGTCCCATGAGATTGGCGCTTCCCAAACAGCGGATTCCCAGTCGAATACAAACAGGTCCCCCTTATCGCCTAATCGCGTGTTCCAGGGAGCAAAATCGCCGTGCATAATGCCACAACGGACAGTGACATCAGACAGGTCAAGTGCTGCACGTTCGAGGGTCCGCTCGCCCAATTCCCGCAGCATGGGGTCCAATAAAGAATCTATTTTCTGCCAGCGAGCCGCAATTCCTTCTACCAGGACACGCCCGGCCTTTTCTGTGGAGTGGACACTCCACAGCGCTTGCAAGAATCGCTGATGCGCCTGCCCAAACTCAACCGGTCCCGGACGAAGGGGCCCCGGGGATTGAAACAAAAGATAACCTCCCTGCCACTCACCGGCGTGAATTAACCGAGGTAGATGGGGGTGCAACTCCGGAAAGAGCGAAAGGCGTTGCAGCATGGCTGCTTCCGCGCGCACACGTGCGATCGCAGCTGGTGTAAGTGATAGCTTGATGTACCCCAGTATTTCACCGTCAGCACGCATGACCTGGATGGTCAATTTGCGAAACGGTCCAGGAGTTCCAAGCAACAAGGAAAATACAGGCTCGCGTTCGCCCGTGACCTCAGTCACAAACTGCTGCAGGAGGAGAGGCCTTGTGGAAGCGATCAGCACTCTGTGCCGTGCCCATGCAGTCGAGTTGACCTGGATCGCTGCCAACAACAGCTTCTTCAGCATGCGCGCCCGCCAAGCATAGGGTGCGTAGATTTGCGACCCGGACAGTGCGCAAGGCCTATTTTTCAGTGGCAGCAACCAAGAGCTCGTTCTCGTTGAGGGCAGCAAAGCAAACAGTTGAACGGATTTGAAGCCATCGAGTTGGATTTTCTCAGTCAAGTTCCTCACCGACGAACCGGTAACGACAAGGACGGAGCCTCGACGGGCTGGGTGTTGTTCGCCGTTCTGAGCCGGGACGACACTATCGGCCGTACGGGCGAAAGCTTCCAAGGCTCGTTCCACAGTGGAATCTGCGTTCTTCGAAAAAGCTATCACTGTTTGCAAGTGGGATGAGACAAACTGGAGGAGGATGCCAGGCTTTTCTGCAGATCTTTGCGTCGCATTCTGAACTCAAGCACGATCTAGCAGATGCCAGGATTATCCGGGAAGAGGGCAAAACTCAGAGCGTTGACTCAAGTGCTCAAGAATCGCCCGGAAGGCGTTGGCAGAGTTCTGCTCGATGTTGTCGCTACTGTCGACCAAAACGGCACGTGGAAACGCGACTGTGAATTCATGATATGCCTTGCGCTGTCGCCTTAGTTCGTTTCTTGGCAGATCCCGCTTGCGGCAAAGCATTACCTCCTCGTCAGCGTCTAACACGAGGAAAAGCGAATCTGAAGGAGGTGCCAAGCGACAAAATAGCAGGGCCAGCCACCTCGGTCCTCCGTAGCGGTAGCGAGCAGGATCAACTAACACGTCATGAAGGTAGCGATCGAAGATTACCAGCCCCGATCGCACCAGGAGGATTTTGGTGAGGAGCACGTAACCCAACCAGCAGTCCAGCAAAAAGCCGAGCAGGAATCCCATCGACAGGCACGCACCGCGAGCGGGCTGCTGGTGAGGGCGACCCAGCGGCCTATGCGCCTCCTTGATGCGTCTGAGAACGAACGGACGGCAGTGGAACATCCGGTATCCTCGAAATAAGCTCCCGAATGTCTCCCCGACCCGCTGCGCGATAGTACTCTTTCCTGCCCCATCGGGGCCGAGAATGACCAGGAAAAGTCCGGGTGGGTGGAACCAGTAGCGGAGAGGAGTCAGGCTCTGCCAGAGCACGCGTCGAACCAGCCGTGCAAGGTTGCGTCCCAATCTGTTCCACCGAGTCTGCTTTCCAAGTCGCAGCAAGGCTTCCGCGGCGCAACCTTTCAGGCAGGAATCGATAAAGTCTTGCTGTGGTTTGCTGCCGAAGACTTCCTCAGCTATGCTTTCGGCTTGTGGAGGCCCTAACTCCTCGACCAACAGTTTTAGTTGCCGCTCGAGGTTGCCAGGGATAGTTGCCGCCAGACCGTATCTCGCCAAGAGGTACCGGAACTCATTCGCCGGACTTGACACCCAAAAGTCTGACCGTCGCAGACGCCCGGCCAACAAAGTCTCCACTTCCACGCCCTCCACCCGTAAGTCACAGATGAAATTGACACGCACAAAGCTTAAAACCCCATCTTGAAAATATGGGAGCTCAATGCAATAGCTCCGTGCTGCACTATCGGCACGACGCAATGGCAGACAGCCATGTTTGCGCAGACTGTGAACGACGTTGGGCAGATCAGCAAGATCGCGGGGATGAAGCACGATATCCAACAGGTTGAGTTTCTCCTGGGCAAAGGATTGCCAAGAGTGGAGCACGCAATACCGCACCGAGTGTTCCTCGAAAACCGCAAAAAGGATATTTAACAACTCGCTATAGCCCGGGATGCCGCCCGGATCTTGGGTTCCTGCAACTGCTGCCGCAAGGGCCCCAGACGTGGCTTCGGGGAGATACGTTTCTGCGTCCATTCGTAGGGATGGAGATTGAGGTGATTGCTGAGCTAGAGCAGCAGGCGCAGTCCGAGCCCTGCCATGCTGTCACCAGATTCCGTGATCCTTGCCCGTAATCTTCGAGTGCACCGCGGCGAACGAGAACAGCGGTGGCAGCAGGCTAAGCCGGAACGTCGCGGACAAGTTCCCGCGAAGCATCGTCTTGGCTACCTGTGACGTATATAACCCCACTGCCTGAGGGAGCAGAGGCATGTGCAGGAAGGGGCCGTGGCAGAAAATCTTCTCGCCGCCGAAGAGTGCCGAGGAAAGAACCCACTGTGGCACATCCAGGCTCGTACCCCGGTACTTCTTCACATAGTCAGATACTACTCGCAGATATGTCGCCAGGCCCGGCCAAATGCCGCCCAAATCGGCTACCTCTTTCAGTTCTGCGTAGTCCGGGTTTTGTTGCTCAACCAGGCCGGCAGTATTCACGATGTCGCAAATACGGAAGAAGAAATGCCTGTACATCCGCTGCAAGGTCGCCGCCAACACGGTTTCTTCGGGAGCAGGAACCGGGAACGTATACCCACCGATCTGTTTCCAGACTCGCCGGGTAACGAAGCGCCGGGCCAGATGCGTATGCTCGCCGGTCTGGCCGAGACGTTGGACGTGTACCTCCACGGCTTCACGTAGTCCAGGTATGGCAAAGTTCCACTTATTGGCGAGACAGTCCCCCATACTACGTGGCTCGATTCGCGCTTTGAACTTATCCACCATCACGTGCATTACGGCCCGCTTGTCGGCTGTGGTGTAGAGGTCTAGATCGCTGCCAAGGTCGGGCGTGTGGTCGAGCGATTTCAGAACCGAGAGCGGACATCCCCCGATCTCCATCCCCCGGCACACCGAGTCCAGAATCTCGAGCGCAGTACTAATCCGGGCACGCTCGGCCGTGAGGACGTCTGTCGTCCAATCGACCAACTCCGCTTGGCCAGTCGCCGTGGCACTTTGATGCAGCGACTGCAGGGCACGGATCACTACGTGGTTGCGGTTGGCAAGCCCCAGAAATACTCCTCGCTCTTGCTGGCTGAGGCTGCCGACATACGGCACGGCAGAATCAGAATTTGCGGAATTCAACGTCAGCAGCGAAAGCGCATGAAGGTATTCACGATTGTTGGGTATGTGACGCATCTCTATGTCCTCGCTTCAAGCGGCAGCGACAAGGGCAACTGCCACCGTATTTCTGTTGTCCTGTTGAATGATGTTCTCCGCCAGAGGAGCCGGCAAATTGAATGACAAAGATGATTTAGTTTGAATTATCGAAGTTCATTTGTTTGGGGACCTAGCGGTGTGGGCGGTCAAAGCAAACGTAAGCTACTTCAGTATCACCGCGTCCAATGTCAATTGTGGCATGTCGAATGGTTCAAGAAGAGATTCCCAACAGGTTCTAACGTCGTCTACTACTGCACCCGTTTGATCACGGCAAGCGGAAAGCGTCTACTCGGTTCGGACCGATAGTGTCGGGATTGACATTGCGGGTTGGAACGTAAACGGTCCCGTTCACGACTGCTGGCTGCGCCCTGAAGAGTAGATTGAACGGACGCCCATCGGGATCGACGATCGATCCAAGGAAGGCTCCCGTGTCCGAGTCAAACATCATCAGTACGCCCCCTTCGGCGATGTCAAAAACCACGCCATTGGCCACCGTCACGGTGGCCTCAGACTCGCCTGGCAACTCGCTCCGCCACACGAAAGCGCCGGTGTGGGCGTTGAAGGCCCACAAGCCAAAGCTCGGATCCTCGGAGTTGACGAAGACTTTGTTGTAGGCGATCGCCGGTGTGCTGACGTTTACTCCCACGGTTTTCCGCGCCCAGAGGAGATGCCCGTCTGAGGCGCGCAACGCATACAGGGCCGCCCCTCCCACGTAGATCTTGTTGCCCGCGGCCGAGGGAGCCGAAATGTTGGCTCCGGCAAGCTTGGTGCGCCAGAGTTGGTGCCCGGTCGCCTTATCCAACGCAAACACTGAGATGCCACCTGTGACATAGACGACCCCGTTCAAAATCGCAGGCGTGTTTGTGACTGGGCTGAAATCGGCGGGAGTAAAGCGCCATTTCTGGGTTCCGGTCAACTGGTCCACTGCCACGACCTCGCTTCCGTTCGTGATATACACGGTATTCAGATCCACGGCCGGTGCGGAGGTGATCGATCCACTTTCATCGTCACACCAGATCTGGTTGCCTGTAACCGGATCATACGCAGCCAAGTCGCCGCCGCCATCGCCCACCAGGAGCGCGTGCGGACCCAACGCCGCTTGCACCGTATCCACCCCCGAGCACGAGAGATGCGACCAGAGCTGCGTGCCATCGCTGGCCCGGAAAGCGAAGATCATGCCGTCAGCCGTGACATACACGATCCCTCCGCCCACGACCGGTGCCGACGCGATCGAGTTTCCAACCTCGCCAGCCCATTGCCAACTCAGACCGGCAACATTCGCGAGAGTGAGAGTGGTCTCGGTCTTATTGAAGCTCGCATGGTTGGGCCGGAACCCATACTGGGACCAGATTGCGGCCGATTGCTGGGCGGATGTCACTCCGGAGCACGGCGCCGCCAACGCGAACAGCAGCGCAAGCTTGAGATAGGGCTTCATTTCAAAGGGTTCCGTAATCCTTCAGTCCAAGAAATTGCAGTGTGATTTTGGCCAGGAACTGCGGATTGTTAACGAGGTATCGCTTCCACAGACGCGTGGGCTCCTGGTACAGCCGATGGAGCCACTGAAGCCCCGCATTCTTGATCCAATCAGGTGAATCCTGGATTTTTCCAGTGTGAAAGTCGAATGCGGCACCTACTCCTACCATTACCCTGGTGTCGAGCTTTTGAATGTACTCAGCCATGAATCGCTCTTGCTTCGGCGTGCTGAGACCCACCCAGAAGATGTGGGGCTTCACTGTTGCAACTAAGTGCACCAGTTCTGCCTCCTCTTCCCCAGATAAGGGCCGGAAGGGCGGAGTATAAGTACCAACAATCTTGAGCTCGGGAAATCTACGCGTCAGCACTCGTTCGAGTTCTTGAGCAACTCCCTCAGCTCCACCATAAAAGAATTGGGTATACCCCTTTTTCGAGGACATCGCGCAAACTGCGGGCAAGAGATCCGGCCCACAAACCCGCCCCATGTGCGCATGGCCCTGAGCTCTGCCGACCCACACCATCGGCATGCCATCGGGTGTTGTCAGCAGACAACGATTGAGAACGGCCTTGAAGGTGGGATCTTTCTGCGCCTCGATAACGCCATGCACACCTGTCACACAGACATAGCCCTTGTTCCCGGCTGCAATCGCCGAGTCCAAAAACTGAACTGCCCTATGCATGCTAATCGCATGGACCCTGACCCCAAGGACATTGGCGCGAGAGATCTCCGGATAGTCACTGCTTCGGGGCACAAGAAGCACCGGTGCTTGCTTCTGCTCAGCGTCCTCGATAATGTCGGTCATTTCTCCAGCCTCTGTAGCTGGGGTTGTAACCCAACACTAGCTTGTTTGGAGGTCGAGACCCGATCCCGCTCCTGCAACCAGACTGCAAGGTTGTTCGGATCGGAAAACTCGCCACGTAGAACAGCCCAAAGCAGATCGCGTGTCACGATGTTATTGAATGCAGAATCATAGGCAATGGATTCGTTGTGACCAGCCATCTTGAGCAGGAATGGAACCCGGGGGTCCGCCTTGCGGTCATAGGTCCGGGAACGGCGCCAGGGGTGGTCAGAAGTCAACAGCACGGTTGTTCCGTCCCAAACTCTGCCGCTTTCCATGGAGCGCCGTAGCTCACCCAGAGCATGATCAGCCAGGGCGAGGTTGTCGAGATACCAGTCTGTACGGTTGGCGAAGACGGTGAAATCACCGGTTTTTCTTTCGTAGATGGCCGGACCGTGAGGAACTGGCAAGTGTACGAGCACCAGGTTAAGCGTCGGGTCCGAGACGGCCTGCTTAGCCTGCTCTAGAAGAGTCTGATATTCCCGAACGTGGTCAACCCGTGAGCTCAGAGGAAGTATGGCCAACAACTGGTGCAACATAGTTCCCGAAAGGGTGCTTGTGCGTTCATCAGCAGGATCCCCAAAAGCCTCCCAGGAACAACTCGTCAGCATGCCGGGAAAGACGCGGCAATAGGGGAGATACCAACCCACCAGCGCCGTGGACAGCCCAGCTTCACCCGCCGCGGTAAACAGATTCGGCTGGGTGCTCCAGCGGACTGGCTGTTGTTCATCCTTAAATGTGAGCATCAACTCGTTCGAGCGAACTGGCTTGTACCGAGTAGCGACCTTGCCGGTTATGAGGCTCGGCAAGCAAAGCAGGGTCTCTCTTCCAGGTGAATGGACGTTGCTCCCGTAAAGCGACTCACGGCGAAGATGATCGAGTTCGGGCAGCTGTAAGTTTGGGGGCCGCTGTGCAAAGGTGAGCCGCTGGTCCATCTCGTCAAATACGAGCCATACCACACGTGGTCCCGTGTGTTCTACTTTGAGAGATCTCCCAGGAATCCTGCCCGCCGCGCTCACGGCCGTGCTCGTCGTGAATAGGTGCCAGACTGCCGTGCAAGCTACGATCAAAAAGAGGGGCGCTGCGAAAAAAAGGAGGATCTCCGCCCCACGCCGCAATTGCAGATGCCAGCGCCAAAAGGCGCCGAGAAGAGCCAGCCCGGCCAGTAATACCGCCAAAATCACTCCGTTACGGCCGACAAGCACCAACAACCGGTTCTGCAGATGGAGGGCCGGGTCGCTTCTGCTGAGAAGGTAGACCGGAAAGAAAAAGCTATACATGGGAAGCCAGCGCGACGATGTCTGAACATATCTACGTTTCGAGCGCTGACCCAGAGCCAACACGACCCAGAATAGCGAAGTGAACAGCAAGACATTCAGTAGGATGGAGAGAAAATCGTTCGAGGTGTGATTCCGTGCAAGGAACTTGTCAGTGGAAGTTGCCAGAATCAACCTTCGCCAAACTGCCAGAAGGCAGAGATTGGCCGAGGAGAAAGCTAGTGCCAGGTTCTTGAGTTCTCTTTTCATATTGTTGGAGGATGGCTACCGGAACTCACATCACGGCTTATTCGTCTGTCCCCGCACCTGAATGCGCGGGCCCTCCGAGTCTCGCTGAGCCGAGGCCGGCTCCTGCAGCCAGTTCGCCAAACTCGTGGGGTCGCTTATTTTCCCATCTAACACGTTCAGAAGAAGGTCGTGGGACACGACATTGTTAAATGCACCTTCGTACCTAACGGATTCGCTGTGACCTGCAATTTTGACGATGAACGGAACTCGGTTGTCTTTCTTGTCGTCGAAAATCGAAGAGCGACGCCAAGGGTGATCGGAGCTCAAAAGGACTGTGGTGTTGTCCCACACTCCTGCGCTTTGCATAGATTGCCTCAACTCACCCAGGGCGTGATCCGCGAGCGCAAGGTTGTCCAAGTACCAGTTTGTTCCGACCGTGGTAATCGTAAACTTCCCAGTCTGTCGGTCATAGATGGGAGGTGCATGGGGGACTGGAAGGTGCACGAGAACCAGGTTGAAAGTAGGATCGGCAACAACTTTTGTGGCTTGGTGGAGCAGGCTCTGGTACTCACGGATGTGATCGTTGCGGGTGAGGAAGGGCACCATGGCTCGCAGTTCCCTTAGCATCGCCCCGGAGGTACTCTCCCGATCATTCACCGGGTCCCCAAATGGCTGCCAGAAACAGCTCGTGAACAGATCCTGAAAGATGCGGCAATAAGGCAGATACCAGCCCACGATGGCAGTGTTAAGCCCCGCCTCGTGCGCCTGCTTGAAAATGGTCGGCTGCGCGCTCCACGGGACGGGCTGCTTCTCATTCTCAAAGTTGACCATGAGCTCGTCCGCCCCCCCAGGTTCGCTATTCGTGACTCTCCTTCCCGTGATTTGGGCAGGCATGGATCGGTCTGTGTGGTCGCCTGCTGCGGAGGCGTTCACCGCATAAAAGGACTGGCTACGCAAGCGATCCAGTTCAGGCAGACTGACCGTGCTTGGCCGTTCAAGAAAGCTAAGGCGCTGATCCATCTCGTCAAACACAAGCCACACCACGCGCGGTGCGTTCGACCTCGTGATCAGAGGCTTGGTTGTGTAACCGTCTTCGACCTTGGTCACCGGCTTTCTCGTGAGCAAGAACCACGCCGCCTGTGAGGAGGTCGCCAAAACAAGGGGAAATGCCGCAAGCAGGCACAGTTCGGCAACGAATCGCAGCCTGCGCCGCCAGTGGAAAATCGCGTAGACGAGCAACATGCCACAAACGCCGGCCAGAAGCACTACTGGAACTCGTCCCATCCGCATCATCAGGCGATTACTGTTGTCGAACGTGACCCCCACGAAGCGGATCAGCGGGAACAAAGGGCTCAGAATGGGCAGCCATCTGAAAATCGCGGACACAGCTTTGTTCGTGGAGCGTCGCCCTATGGTGAGCAAGGTCCAAAAAAATGTACTGAGCAGCAGCACATTCAGGAGGACTGCAAGGAAATCAGGCGATGTGTGGTGCCTCATCAGAAATCGATCGGCAGCATTCGCAAATATCAATCTCTGCCAAGTACCTAGCAGACAAAGATTGGCCACGGAGAGTGCAATCGCTACGTCTTTGAGACTTTCGCGCGTCATTTCTCCCTTTGCTTTGTCATCATTTCACGTGGAACGCTACATTTCGGCCGCACGCAGAGATCGCGAGAAAACTGGGGGAGGTCAAAATTTTATGGGGACTAAGCAGCAACACGAGCAGTAGGCGATTTCTCGCTGCTAGGTGCCAGCATTGGCTCGTCCACTGATAGAAGCGGCCATCCTTTGCGTAGCACGAACTGCAACCACGCACCCGCAGCTTGCGAGGTCAGAATCGCGACTAACACTAGGGTGGTATAAAAGGGGGCATTAACTATTTTCGCGTCAAAAGCAACGCTGGCCAGCACAATGCCCGGCCCCCCCCGAGCATTGGTGGCAATCGACAAATTCACAGTGTCAAGGGGAGAAAATCCTACTAGCCTGGCTCCTACTGCAACCGACAGGACCTTTATCGCACAGGCAGCGGCCAAGACGGTAACCAGCATGGACGCGGAAAACGACTTGCTAAGGTCCAACCGGTAGCCCACTAGCGCAAAATACACGGGGATAAACACGGCGAAGGAGAATTTGCTCACCGCGTCCAGCGCCTCGAGGATCGGTTGACTGCCCGTCCTGAGAGCAAAACCGGCCAGAAATGCAGCAAATACAGGGCTGACATTGAAAGTAGCTGCAACGGCAGCGTAGACGAAAAGAACTACCACGACGTAGGCGACAGGCGACGCTGAAGCCAAAATGTTCCAACGCACCGCGTTTAGCCGCTTCAATAAAGCAGGTACTACTGTGAGTCCAAGGCAGAAGTAGACAAGGCTTGCCCCTACGTGCGCTAGGACCTCCTGCTGCTCCAACCCGGCAGACTGCGCAAGAGCAGTGGCGATCGCCAGCACTGCCCACAACGCAATGTCTTCAATGACTGCGATCCCAAGAACCACGCTGGCAAAGCGCGTGTGCAGAATTCCAAGATCGTGAAAAATTCTCGAGATGACCGGAATTGAAGTAACTGCCACTGCGATACCGACGACCAGGATCAGAGCCATTCGCTGATGCGCCGGTCCCATAATGGACTCCACCGGCAGGAAGGGGCCCGCCCCCAGCACGAAGAGAAATGGCAGGCCCGTTCCAAACAAGGCAAGCACAGCGGTCCGAGAACGATCTTCGCGGCAGAAAAGGTGCCGGGTTCCCGCTCCCGAGACAAACATCAATAGCAACAGACCGAACCAGTACACAGAATCGAGAACCGCTCGCTGGTTCGACCCTTGCAACTGACCGCCGAAAATCGCCCGGGAGACGCTCGGAGCCACCTGTCCCAGCACTGACGGGCCGAGCAGGCAACCAGCAAGAATCTCCCCTATCACTCTAGGCTGCCGGAACCGCACGAACACATGCCCGAGCACGTGTGCCGCGATCAGGAAGCCCAATACCGGTACAGTCATCCAAACAACTTCACCGCTGGACACTGAACCAGTACCCTTCCTTTCTGTTTGCATGCTCCCGCGAGGACTGTTCCGTACTCATGCGGCCGCCTGAACCAGGCTCTTCTTTTCAATCTCACTCGCAATCCAGTTATAAGTAGCCCGCAACCCCTCCTCCAGAGATATCGCCGGTTCCCAGCCGAGTACTTCTCTGAGTCGCGTGTTGTCGCTGTTTCTGCCCCGCACGCCCTGTGGCTTGCTCAGGTCATGACGCTTGTTCAGTTGCTTGCCTGCAATTCCGCAGATAAGGTCTACCAATTCATCGACAGTTACAAGTCGGTCCGTGCCAAGATTCAGAGGCTCTCGATGGTCAGACTGCATGATACGAATCAGACCTTCGACGCAGTCATCGATGTACATGAAGGATCGCGTCTGCTGACCGTCTCCCCAGATTTCAATGTGGCCTCCGCCGCTTGCCAACGCCACCTTCCGAGAAATGGCGGCCGGTGCCTTCTCTTTCCCTCCGTCGTACGTGCCTAGCGGACCGTACACGTTGTGAAATCTCACGATTCTCGTCTCGAACTTGTAGTCCCGGTAGTAGTATCGGCACAGTTCCTCGGCATAGAGCTTTTCCCAACCATAACCGGGTTCGGGATCGGCTGGGTACGCATCCTCTTCCTTCAATGGGCTCACGTCGGCACTCTTTTGCTTGTATTGCGCATAGACACATGCGGAAGAGGAAAACAAGAATCGTTTCACCCCGTTTGATCTACTCGCTTCAAGCATGTGAGCGTTGATGAGGATGTTGTTGCACGAGATGCCGGCCAAAAATGCGGTGATATAGCCAATACCACCCATGTCCGCCGCCAGGTTATAGACCTCGTCGACATTCTCGGACGCCTCCAGGCAGCTTTCCCATCTGCGCAGGTCAAGAATTTGAAATTCATCGGCAGCCGTATCCTCGTATTCGGGGGGTTTGATATCGACACCTCGGACCCAGTACCCTTCTTGCTTCAGTCTCTTTACCAAGTGATGACCGATGAAACCGCCGGCGCCCGTAACCAGAATTCGCGTCGTATTCGACATTATTCAGTCTCCTAGTGAGTTGAAGTGGAATGCTTGAATGAATAGGGGAATCGCTTTTGCGTGTGGACTTACGGAAAAGTTGAACTTACACGATAGGCAGATGGCCGATAAAATGTGGGCCAAAGTTTCTTCTATACCAGACTCGCTTTGCCGGCAGAGATCTCTTGTTGCTGTTCCGTGAGCAATTCCGACCGCGTAACCATCGCCAGGGCGAACACCGTGAAATACAGCATCGGATACTTGGTATCCCCCATCAGTTGAGCGCTGGACAACCCCAGAGCCGCTCCTCCCAGGATCGTGGCCAGGCAAGTCGCTAATAGCGCCCTGGTTCTGGGATTTGCCGTCAGTCGTAGCGATCGGAGGACGGCGACTGAGAACAGAATCAGGCAGAGCAGGTAAAGTCCAAGACCGATAACTCCCGTTTTGACCGCCAGATTCAGGGCTTCGTTGTGAACCAGCCCGGTACCAAGATATCTCTCAATGAGGTTATCTTCACTGGAGGTCAGAACTCGTCGGTACTTACCCGGAAATCCTCTGCCGAACGGCGTCTCCTGAAACGCCGACCATGCGTCCAAGATGTCGTAATAATGAAAGGATATGTCACCCTCCTCACGTCCGATCAACTCAGGGCGTTCGACGATTTCTGACAAGAACCCGACCCGCGA
>QIAR01000800.1:0-1555 GCA_003225595.1 Acidobacteriota bacterium
ACTTGAATGAGCGCTGGCAGGAAACAGCATCACTGGATCATGGTGATCCAAAGCAAGCCTCACGAGATTACTTCCCGATTGCCCGTCAGAACGAAGCCGCTCGCGCGACGGACGCTACCGCGTGGGTGAGGTCGGCAGTCGTGGTGCTCATCGTCAGATAAATTGTGGGTCACAAGGAGGTCCCTGTGACCCATTTACGCCAAATCATGCTGGAGGAACTCCAGCGCCGTCATTACTCCGAAGCGACCACAGGCTATTACATCCGCGCGGTCGAACGATTCGCTCGACACTTCCAGTGTTCTCCGGATCGCTTAGGCCCGCGGCACATCCGGGAATACCAAGCTCATCTCTTCACGAAACGGAAGCTGTCACCCGGTGCAGTGACCAACCATCTCTGTGCGCTACGATTTTTCTACATCCAGACGCTCAAGAAGCCGTGGAGCATTGCGGACACTCCGTATCCGAAAAAGGCTCATCGCCTACCCACGATTCTCAGCCAGGAAGAAGTGGCGCGACTCATCGATGCCGCACTCACTCCCTTCCATCACACCCTACTGATGACGCTCTACGGCAGCGGAGTTCGCAACGCCGAGTTGACGCACCTGAAGGTTGCCGACATCGACAGCCAACGGATGGTGATTCACATACAAGGCGGCAAAGGTCGCCAGGACCGGGATGTGATGCTCAGTCCTGTCCTGCTCGACGAACTCCGCGCGCACTGGCGACGTCTGCGCAAAAAGTCCGGCACCTGGTTGTTTCCCGGCAACCGCTGGCACAGCGGCGATCAACCCATCGATACCAAGACCCCGCGCCACGCCTGTCAGTACGCTGCCCGTCGCGCCGCGATTAAGAAGAAGGTTTATCCCCACGTGCTCCGCCACTGCTTCGCCACTCACCTACTGGAAGCCGGCGCCGACCTGCACACCATTCAGATCCTGTTAGGCCATCACGATCTGAAAGAAACTGCCATCTACCTTCACCTCTCGCAACGTCACCTGCATGCCACCGCCAGTCCTCTGGACTCACTGTCGCTGAAAGAGTGGTCATCCCAGGAGAAGTAAATGAGTCGGCCGCTCTTGGAGCTGGCCGACCTGATCCGCACGGCAGGAACTGCTTTCATCGAGCGCAACCGTCAGTGGATTCGCTGGCCGCACATCAAAGTTCTGCTAGCCATTGCCCGCTGTCGCACCGCCGCCCTGGGCGGCCATATCGATGAGTGCTCCCGCTGTGGACAGCGTGCCACCATCTCCTACAACAGTTGTCGCAATCGCCATTGTCCAAAGTGTCAGACGGGCGCTCGGGAACGGTGGCTCGCAGCACGTCGTCGCGAACTTCTCCCCTCGCGTTACGTTCATGTCGTGTTCACTCTGCCTCCGCAACTCGCCTCCGTGGCTCTGCAGAATAAAAAGGTCATCTACGATTTGCTGCTCCGTGCCAGTGCAGAAACTCTTCTCGAAGTCGCCCGCGATCCCAGACATCTCGGCGCCGAGATCGGCTTTTTCAGTGTGCTCCACACCTGGAACCAGAAGCTCGGGCTGCATCCCCACGTCCACTG
>QIAR01000800.1:1603-2629 GCA_003225595.1 Acidobacteriota bacterium
TCTGCCCATCCATGTGCTCCGTCGTGTCTTTCGCGGCAAGTTCGTCGCCGGTCTTCGGAGCGCTTTCCAGCACGGCCAACTCTACTTCTCAGGCAATCGGTCCTTACTCGCTCAGCCTAAGATCTTCGCTGCCTGGCTGCGGCTCCTGTTCCGTAAGGACTGGGTGGTCTACTCGAAACCACCCTTCGGTGGCCCCGAGTATGTTTTGCAGTACCTGGGCCGCTACACCCATCGCGTCGCCATCTCCAACCATCGACTTGTCTCCTCGGCCGACCAGAAAGTTACCTTTCGCTGGCGCGACTCGGTCCACAACAATGAACAGAAACTGATGACCTTATCGCTGGATGAGTTCTTGTCCCGTTTCCTGCTGCACCTGCTCCCCAAAGGTTTCGTTCGCATCCGCAACTTCGGTTTCCTCGCCAACCGGCGGCGCTCCACTCTGCTGCCGCTTTGCCGGCAATTACTCGGCCTGGTGCCACAACCGCAGATCGAACCCGCCGTCTCCGCCGCTAAGCAACCGTCCCCCCTTTGGCTTTGTCCCAAGTGTGGCGCGCCCATGATCGTCGTCGAGAGATTTACCGCGGCCCAGATCCTTCTCCGCTCCCCACCGATCCCGGTCACGGCTGCCGCATGACCGCGCATTCTCCATCCCGAAAAGCTTGCGTGCTTGACCACGCACAGTCCTCGTGTGCTTTGTCCACTAACTCAGCCCTTCTTCCCGCTCCTTTCCACTCGCACCGTGTGATCCTTTTGCCTTTCTGCCCGCTCTCCCATCCCCACGCTCCTCGTCGTCGCCCGGGCACACCGCTCGCGCAATCCCAAACATCGTTCTGGCACTCCATTCAATTTGCATAATCACCGCGTCCGTCGCGCGAGCGGCTTCCTTCTGACGGCTTTATCGAACGCGCGCCCCAACCCTCTGTTTCTCTCCACGCTTCTTGTCAGGGGCGCGCCTCCGATAAAGCACTAGCGTCACTCGGGAATGAATCACAAATATCGCAGCGGAAGGCCGATATTCCAAAGGCA
>QIAR01000248.1 GCA_003225595.1 Acidobacteriota bacterium
CGTAGTCGGCATCCACGTTGACCTGTTGCCCTTTTCTTTCCGGAGCGTCGAAACTGATCTCATCCAGCACACGTTCCATGATGGTATGGAGACGCCGCGCGCCGATGTTTTCTGTTCCTTCATTCACACGGAAGGCGAAGTGGGCGACCTCTTCCAGCGACTCTGGAGTGAATGCCAGCTTCACACCTTCGGTTTCGAGCAGCGCGGTGTACTGTTTTACAAGCGAAGACTTGGGCTCGGTGAGAATCTTGATGAAGTCGTCCATGGTGAGCGACTGCAGTTCTACGCGAATGGGGAAGCGTCCTTGCAGTTCGGGAATGAGGTCACTGGGCTTCGAAACGTGAAAAGCCCCGGCCGCGATGAAAAGAATGTGGTCGGTGCGCACCATCCCATAACGAGAGTTGACGGTGGTGCCTTCGACAATGGGCAGGATGTCGCGCTGCACACCCTCTCGCGAAACGTCCGGTCCGTGACCGCTTTCGCGGCCGGCAATCTTGTCGATCTCGTCGAGGAAAATGATGCCGGCGTTCTCCACGCGATCAATCGCCATGCGCGTGACCTGGTCCATGTCGATCAGGCGCTGCTCTTCTTCCTGAATCAGGTATTCGAATGCCTCGCTGACCTTCATCTTCCGCTTCTTCGTGCGTTGGCCGAAGATGTTGGGCAGCATGTCTTTGATATTGACGTCCATCTCCTCGACGCCCTGATTGGAAATGATTTCGAAGGACGGGAAAGATTTTTCACGGACGTCGATTTCGACCATGCGATCGTCGAGCTTGCCTTCGCGCAGCTGTTGGCGCAATTTTTCGCGAGTACGGGAGTGCGATTCCGCCAGCGTGGTCGAACCTTCGATCACCACACCCCCGCTGGATTCGGCGGGGCGCGAAGAGGACGAAGGCGGCAAGAGCAGGTCCAGCAGCCGTTCTTCAGCATTGAGCTCGGCCTTGTCGGCCACGTCTTCCAGCTTCTCTTCACGCACCATGTCGATCGCGATCTCGACCAAGTCGCGCACCATTGATTCAACGTCTCGCCCCACGTAACCGACCTCTGTGAACTTCGAGGCCTCGACTTTGAGGAAAGGCGAGTTGGTGAGCTTGGCCAGACGGCGGGCAATCTCCGTCTTGCCCACACCCGTAGGCCCGATCATGATGATGTTCTTGGGGATAATTTCTTCCGCGAGGTCAGGCGCAAGCTTCTGCCGGCGCATGCGGTTTCGCAAAGCGATGGCCACCGCGCGTTTGGCAGCCTTCTGCCCAACCACGTACTTATCAAGCTCCGACACGATTTCGCGCGGCGTCAGTTCATCGAGTGCGGTGCGTTCTTCTTCGGCGGCTCCGGGTAAGTAGATAGCCATAACAGCAGTTCTCGGTTCTCAGTTCTCAGTGGCCGGACTTGGCTCTTGGACTTTGTCCACTCCTCGTCGGTTCTTGAAATACTCGCGCAACCCCCGAACGGAGATTACAACTGAGAACTGAGAACTAGCTACAACTCTTCAATCGTTACTTTTTCGTTCGTATAGATACACATTTTGCCTGCAATCTTCATGGCCTCTTCCGCGATCTGACGAGGGGGCAGTTGCGTGTGGTCCGCCAGTGCCTGCGCCGCCGCCTGAGCAAAAGGGCCCCCACTGCCGATCGCGGCTATGCCACCATCGGGCTCGATCACGTCTCCCTGGCCGCTGAGTAGGAAGGTTTGGTCCTTGTCGCTGACCAGCAGCAGCGCCTCAAGGTGGCGCAGAAATTTATCTGTGCGCCAGTCTTTGGCGAGTTCAACCGCGGCCCGACCAACATTTCCATGATACTGCTCAAGTTTAGATTCGAAGCGGCTGAACAGCGAAAATGCATCGGCGGTCGAGCCGGCAAAGCCTGCAAGAATCTTATCCTGATAAAGCCGCCGAATTTTCTTGGCGCTGTGTTTGATAACAGACTCGCCAAGCGTGACCTGCCCATCGCCAGCCATAACGACTTTGCCGTCACGACGTACACATAAAACCGTGGTGGAACGGATTAGGCGCTTAGGAGACATGAGCGTAATTTTTGATTATAGCAGCGGGAAAGCGCGTTGCCGTGAAGGGGTGCCGTAGTGATTTCTCTCACTCCAAAGCAAAGTTTCGCACTTGAGCGGAGATGACCACCATATGAGTTAGAGCTTACGCGTGTACGGCTTCCGAACTCGATTTCGCCGCCAACAATTGCCGTAGCACGAACTGCAGGATGCCGCCGTTCGCATAATATTGCGCTTCTTGCGGCGTGTCGATGCGTACCATGGCTTCGAATTCAGTGTTCTTTCCATTCGCTGTCGCACGGACGTTTAACCGACGCCCAGCGACGAAATTTGCGATCAGGTCACGAATGCCGGCGATCTCGAATACTTCTTCTCCCGTCAACGTAAGCGACTCGGCATTCTCACCCGGCGAAAACTGTAGTGGCAGAATTCCCATGCCGACCAAATTCGAGCGATGGATACGCTCATAGCTTTCAGCAATCACCGCGCGAACTCCGAGCAAGAGTGGCCCCTTCGCCGCCCAGTCGCGTGAAGATCCAGAACCGTATTCCTTGCCCGCGATGATCACCAGGGGCACACCTTCAGTGCGATATTTTTCGGAAGCATCGAAGATACTCATCTCCTGTCCGTCAGGCAGATGGCGCGTGAAGCCGCCTTCCAGATTGGGCACGAGCTTGTTGCGCAAGCGTACATTGGCAAACGTTCCACGCACCATCACCTCATGATTGCCACGACGCGAGCCATAGGAGTTGAAGTCGGCAGGCTTCACGCCATGCTCCATCAGATACTTGCCGGCCGGACTATCTTTCTTGATCGAACCCGCAGGCGAGATGTGATCCGTGGTCACGCTATCGCCAAGAACGGCCAGTACGCGCGCGTTCTTGACTTCATCGACTGCCGGTGGCCTGAGTCCCATGCCTTCGAAGTAGGGAGCGCGGCGAATGTAGGTGGAATCTTTGTCCCAAGCGTATGTCTGGCCTTCCGGCACGGGTAGCGAGCGCCAGCGCTGGTCACCTTCATAGACCTCGCTATAGCTCTTGCGGAACATGTCCGACGAAATGCACTTCTGCACCGCATCATCAACTTCTTTCTGTGACGGCCAGATGTCGGCCAGGCATACGGGCCTTCCTTGCTGATCGCGTCCCAAGGGATCCTTTCGCATATCGATATCGATGCGTCCAGCGAACGCGAACGCCACCACGAGTGGTGGAGACATCAGGTAATTGGCGCGAACTTCCGAGTTGATGCGGCCTTCAAAGTTGCGGTTACCGGAAAGCACCGAGGCCACCACTAAATTGTTTTCTTCGATAGCTTGAGAAACTTCCGTGGGAAGTGGTCCCGAGTTGCCGATGCAAGTCGTGCAACCGTAACCCACAAGGTGAAAGTTGAGCTTTTCCAAGTAGGGCATCAGACCCGCACGATCCAGATAGTCGCGAACGACTTTGGAACCAGGCGCAAGTGACGTCTTCACCCACGCCGGTACCATCAGTCCCTTTTCAACAGCCTTCTTCGCGAGCAGTCCCGCTGCGACCATGACTGAGGGATTGGAGGTGTTGGTGCAACTTGTGATCGCGGCAATGACCACGCTGCCGTGACGCAACGCGTCCTTCACGTGCGGTGGTACGTGCTCTTCCACATGACGACTCTCCACGCCCACGGCGGTCGGGTTGCCGCCCTCGCCTTCCCAGCGCGAAACTGGCTTATCGTTCGGCTTATCGTCGGCCCCCTGGGCAATCTCTGGAGCTGCAGTCGGTTTCGGTGATCCACCTTTGCTCGGTTTGATTAGCGACCCTAGCGCCCGCTCGAACGAGTCGCGCGCCCCAGAGAGTGGTACCCGGTCCTGCGGACGCTTGGGGCCGGCGAGACTCGGTTCGACGCTAGCCAGGTCAAGAGTAAGCAGTTCCGAGTATTCCGCTTCCGGGGTCTTCTCATCGTGAAAGAGCCCTTGCTGGCGGCAGTAAGCTTCCACCAGAGCAATGTGCTCTTCGGTGCGGCCGGTTAGACGCAAATAGTTCAAGGTCTCTGTATCAATTGGGAAGATGCCGCAGGTAGCGCCGTATTCCGGAGACATGTTGCCGATTGTGGCGCGGTCGGCTAGTGGCAAGTCCTGCAAGCCTGATCCGAAGTACTCGACGAACTTGCCCACCACGCCGTGTTTGCGCAGCAGCTCGGTAATAGTGAGTACCAGGTCGGTTGCAGTCGTACCCTCTCGAAGCTTGCCCGTCAACTTCACACCTACAACCAGCGGAATCAGCATGGAAACAGGCTGGCCCAGCATGGCGGCTTCAGCTTCGATTCCGCCCACACCCCAGCCCAGAACGCCGAGACCGTTGATCATGGTCGTGTGAGAATCGGTACCGACCAGCGTGTCGGGATATGCCATGCGCTTCCCGTTGGATTCCTGAACGAAAACCACGCGTGCCAAGTACTCGAGATTTACTTGGTGCACGATACCCGTGTCCGGTGGAACGATGGCAAGATTGCGAAATGCCGTTTGCCCCCACCGCAAAAATGCGTAACGTTCCTTGTTGCGCATGAACTCCAACTCCGCATTGATGGCGAAAGCCCGGGACGTCCCGAATTCATCTACTTGTACCGAGTGGTCGATTACCAATTCAGCCGGCTGTAATGGGTTGATCAGAGATGGGTCACCGCCCAGTTGTTTCATGGCATCGCGCATCGCGGCGAGATCCACTACGGCCGGAACACCGGTAAAATCCTGCAGCAGCACCCGGCTGGGCGTGAACATGATTTCTTTTTCCGGCGTGCTGTTGCGATTCCATGCGGCCAGCGCGCGGATTTCTTCCTTTTTCACATTGCGGCCATCTTCAGTGCGCAGCAGATTTTCGAGCAGAATACGAAGCGAGAAAGGAAGATGCTTCGTGGAGATGCCCTGCTTATCGAGCGCGTCGAGGCGATAAATTTCGTAGTCTGTGTTTCCAACTTTGAGGGTGGCGCGGCTGTTGAAGCTGTTCAACGACATGATGGCCTTCCTGATTGGTAGATGCCGCGAGACCTTGCCAGACCGTCTTGGCGGAGGTTCTGATCGATCTCCGGCTGGCGCCGCGGGCTAAACCAAAACACCGCAACTAATAAGTTTAGCTGTTCTGTTGCGGATTGCGTAGGGCCGAATCGAACGGGAGCCCAGACTGGTCCTGTGACCTGCTCAGGCCGAAGTGCAGACGAGACTGATAGCTTCGGGGAAAGCCGCGGATTTCTCCACGGGGTCAGCGATCACCCGCAGAGCGAGAGCATAGACGTTGGTCTAGGCCGGATTTCTACTTCTCACTCCTTGTCGCGATCGACTTTGAGGGCAGCCTTCACATCGTCGGTCAGGTCTTGGCCCTCGAAGGCTGGCAAGCCAGTACAAACAAGGTAGAGTCGAAGCGCCCAGAGGACGAGGAGTTCGGGGCCTTTGAGTCCCCGCTTCGGGATACGGTCATGGACTTGTCGTCGAACGTTTTATTTTGCCCGGAGCAGCAGAACCGGGGCGCTGATGCTGTGCTGCACCCGGCTGGCGGTGGTGCCGAGAAACACATCGGCAAGGAAGCGGTGTCCGTGCGTGCTCATGGCCACCAGGTCGCAACCCTTCTGCTGGACCCATTTGATGATCTCATCCGCTGGTTCCCCGTAGGCGAGTTCGGCCTGGGCGGGAATGCCAATAGATTGGAACTCGGCTCGGACTTTTTCCAAGTAAGCAGTGTCTTCGGCGATTTCCGGACTGACCGCGTCCGGGCCATAGGTCCTGGCTGCCCATCCGTCGGCTACATGCAACAGCACCAAACGGCTGTGCGCGAGCTTCGCGAGCTGCTTGATGTGTTCGATGATTGCGCGGTCGGTCGGCGTGCCGTCCAACGTCACGAGAATGGTTTCGTACATGGTCGCTTCGTCCTGTTGGCCGTTATCCGCCGGTGATAACCTGCCACGCGGCTTTGAGCGAGTCCGGTAGGCCGTAAATGTCCATCGCGGTGATCAGAATAGCACTGCCCCAACCGCCAATTAGTAGGAACCAACCGTTCTTCCAACTCCCCATTCGCTTGCGGGAACTGGTGAAATGCAGCAGTGGGAACATGGCGAACGGAAGCTGCAGCGCTAGCACCACTTGACTGAGGGTCAGCAGATCCGTAACGCTGCTGTCGCCTCGCAGGCCGATAATGAAAACCGCCGGCAGGATGGCTAGGGTGCGGGTGATGAGCCGCCGCACCCACGGTTTGATTCGCCAATGCATGAAGCCTTCCATCACCACTTGCCCGGCGAGCGTGCCCGTGATGGTGCTGCTCTGGCCGCTTGCCAGCAGCGCCACCGCAAACAGCGTGCTGGCAGCAGCCGTCCCTAACAACGGCGCCAGAGTCAAATAGGCGACCCGAATCCAATCACTCTCTGTGCCGAAGCGGACTACCTGCCCGCCCGGTACGGTCACGCCTTCTTTGCCAAAGAACACCATCGCCGCCAGCACCAGAATCGCTGCGTTGACAAAGAAAGCGACGGTAAGGGCCGCCACTGAGTCGATGGTGTTGAAGCGCAGAGCGCGCCGAACCGAGGGCTCGTCCTTTTGCAGCTTGCGGCTCTGGACCAGTGCCGAATGCAAATACAGGTTGTGGGGCATCACGGTGGCGCCGATGATGCCGATGGCGACGTACAACATCCCGGCTTGACCAAAATGGGGAACCACCAGTGACCGTCCCATCTCCAAGAAGCTGGGTTTCGTCTCCGGGAGGATGAAAATCTCGATGAAGTAGCACACCCCGATGGTCGCGATCAACAGCAGAATTACGGCTTCAATGGTGCGCATCCCAAACCGTTGCAAGGCCAGGAGCAGCAACACGTCCAGACCGGTGATGATGACCGCCCACAGCAGCGGAATATGGAACAACAGGTTGAGGGCGACGGCGCTGCCCAGCACCTCCGCCAGGTCGCAAGCGCCGATAGCCACTTCACTCAGCAGCCAATTGGGCCAGCGGGTCCACTTGGGATACCAGTCGCGGCAGCATTGGGCGAGGTCCTTTCCGGTTACCACGCCCAGGCGGGCAGAAATTACTTGCATGAAAATGGCCATCAGGCTGGCCAGTCCGACTACCCACAAGAGTCCGTACTTGAACCGGGCGCCGCCCTGAAGGTCGGTCCCCCAGTTGCCGGGGTCCATATAGCCGACGCTGACCAGAATCGCCGGGCCCACGAAAGCCCGCCACTGCTCCCAAAATCCCGCCTGGTGGTGCGGCACCTCGACGGAACTGTGCACCCCCTCCAAAGACGGATGACCGCCAGATTGTGCCTCGGCTGAAGCGCGCGGGCCGGCTGGCGCGTTGAGATTCGTTTGCCTGTCTGCCGTTTTCACTTTGGTGCTTCTAGGAAATCAATAAGTCAACCGGCGTACATGATCAGACATTAACTGTGGTTAATTATAATGGACGAGAGGGCAGGCGGGAAACCCAAATTTTCTCCGCTGCGAGACGGCCCAAAACCAGGTTGCCCGCTGCGGTCCGGATCGAGAGTGTCTTGTCGTAGTTGCGCTCCGTCACGCCGAGTTCTGCTCCAGGCCGGATGCCGCGCGCTTCCAGGAACTCCAGAAGCTGCCTGTCGCGCTCATAAATCCCGCTTACCCGGTAGCGTTTCCCAGCCTCTGCCTCGGAGAGCAGCACCAAACCCCGCCGGAGGCGGCTCGCCGGACTCTCCATCTCGCTCAGATTACCGTGCGGGCAAGCGCCCCCCCGGCCCAGCTTGGCCAAGAGTTTGGCTTCGAAATCCGGAGACACTGCGTGCTCCAGGCGCTCGGCTTCATCGTGGATCTTGTACCATTCCATCCCGAAAACCTCGGAGAGCATGCGCTCGATGAGGTGATGACGCAAGGTAAGCTTGTGCGCGATCTTCCGGCCTGCAGCAGTCAGTCGTACCTCACCGCGGGCCAGGACGCGCACCAAACCGTCTCTCTTCAGGCGGCGCAGTGCCATGGTCACCGCAGGAGGCGAAACGGAGAGCCAGTGCGCCAAGGTCGCAGAAATGACGGTCTCGCCCTCGCTTTCGGCTTCGAGAATGGCCTTGAGGTAGTCTTCCTTGGAGACGGTAATCATCTGGGATGATTATACGGCGTGGTTAAGCATAGTTAACCTCCTTCTGCTCAGAACTACTAAACAAGGGCAAAATTGGGGAATTTCCAATTGCCGATTGCCAATTTGAAACGGAGCACGATACGAGCGATATTTAATTGGTGATTGGCATTAAAATCGGCAAATCCTTCGCGTTTGACATCCCGCTCTCCTGCCCCTAACCTTGTCTGTCCCACTATGAAGGTCCTGGTCATCGGAAGCGGCGGACGCGAGCACGCGCTGGTGTGGAAGTTGCGCCAGTCACACCGTGTGACCAAGATTTACTGTGCCCCGGGCAACGGAGGCATTGCCGATGAAGCCGAGTGCCTGGCGGCGGACATTAAGAGCTTAGACTCGCTGATATCTGTTGCACTACAGGTACAGCCGGACCTCACCGTCATAGGTCCCGAACTGCCTTTAACTCTGGGCGTAGTGGACGAATTCGCCCGCCGTGGATGGCCCGTCTTTGGCCCGACGAAGGCGGCGGCTCGGCTGGAATCCAGCAAGAGCTTCGCCAAGACTTTCATGCAGCGCCACCGAATTCCCACTCCGCGTTACGCCATCTGTAATTCATTAGATGAAGTTCGCGCTGCGCTCCCCCACTTCCACACCCCGATCGTCGTGAAAGCCGACGGGCTCGCGGCGGGCAAAGGTGTAGTCATCGCCAGGAACAAAGAGGAAGCGGCGTCGGTCGCATCTGAGATGCTGAGCGGCAAAATGCTGGGAGAGTCTGGAGAGCGCGTGGTTCTGGAGGAATATCTCCAGGGCGATGAACTTTCATTCCTCGTTTTCAGCGATGGCGAGCGTGTAGCGCCCCTGGTAGCTGCTCAGGATTACAAGCGCTTCGGCGACGGGGATACTGGCCCAAATACGGGCGGGATGGGGGCGTATTCTACGCGGAACATTATTGATGACAAGATGCGTGACTGGCTAATTGCCCATATCGCGCGTCCCGTCGTCACCGGCATGAAGGCCGAGGGTGTCGAATACAGAGGTGTCCTCTATTGCGGGCTCATGATGACCGCACGTGGGCCTATGGTGCTCGAGTTCAACTGCCGCTTCGGTGATCCTGAAACTCAGCCTATGCTGATGCGACTTGAGAGTGACTTGGTCGAGGCGCTGGAAGCCTCGGTAGAAGGGCGTGTCAGCGAAGGCGACTTCCGCTGGTCGCCGGATGCTTCGGTCTGCGTAGTGATGGCTTCGGGCGGGTACCCAGGCACGTTCGAGGCAGGTAAAAGAATCATGGGGCTGGAACACGCGACGCAAATCGAAGGCGTAAAGGTTTTCCACGCAGGCACGAACAAGCGCGAAGGGACTTATTACACCTCAGGCGGACGCGTGTTGGGCGTGACCGCCCGCGCCGCTGATCTTCAAACCGCGGTTAAACGCGTCTATGAGGCGGCATCTGCAATCGGCTTCGAAGGTGCGCACTACCGCAGAGACATCGGGGGAAGGCCACTGAAGCAGGGCATAGCGTAAGTCCGGTTACAAACTGTGGCTCCTAACTCTCTGGGCTGGAGCGGGCAAAGACCTGCCCCCTCGACAAGCTCTTTTGTAAAGGAACTGATGAGCACAAGACCACTGGTTTCCATCGTCATGGGCAGCGATTCCGACCTCGAGATCATGCGCGAAGCCGGGAAAGTGCTCGACGAGTTCGGTATCGACTATGAAATAGATGTAACCTCAGCGCATCGCTCACCCGACCGCACAGCCGATTACGCCCGCAAGGCCGCCGGTCGTGGCATTCGCGTGATCATCGCCGGGGCTGGAGGAGCGGCTCATCTGGCTGGAGTGATCGCGGCCCACACTACGCTGCCCATAATCGGCGTGCCGATTCCGTCGACGTCGCTGCAAGGTATGGATTCGCTCCTCGCCACGGTGCAGATGCCAGCAGGAATTCCCGTAGCCACCGTCGCAATCGGCAAGCCAGGAGCTACAAATGCGGGGATTCTAGCAGCACAGGTTCTGGCGCTTTCCGACCCCGCTGTCGCTAAGAAGTTGGCTGCTCACAAAGAAGAGTTAACCCGGGGCATCGAAAAAACGTCGAAAAAGCTGAAGAGCTCAATGGGATGAGGTTCAGTAAAGGCGCCCGCACTCTGATCTCAAAGGAATGGTTATATGAAGCAGTCCTCCTGCCCAATATGCATCAAAGCTCACTTCTAAGAAGCGGCACGCAGCAAACAACGATTGCTATCGCTTTTCCCGCCGAATAGAATCTCCTTTGCTCCAGCGATCTTGCTAGATCCAACGACCTGGGTTGCGCTGTGAGGGATATTGAAAAAAGTTATCGCTATTTATCCTGGCTCGTTCGACCCCCTGACCAACGGCCATCTCGATCTCATCCAGCGTGGCAGTAAGATCTTTGACGAGCTGGTGGTGGCGATTTTGCGCAACCCGGAAAAAGACCCGCTGTTCAGCCTCGGCGATCGACGCGAAATGATGGAAGCCATGACCGAGCGCTGGAAAAATGTCCGCGTCGATACGTTCGAAGGGCTCATGGTGGATTACGCCGTAAAGGTGAACGCGACGGCCGTTCTGCGCGGAATTCGGGCGATTAGCGATTACGAGTACGAGTTGCAAATGGCGCTCATGAACCGCAAGCTGGAACCGAGACTGGAAACGGTTTTCATGATGCCGGCCGAGACTTATTCGTATCTGAGTTCCCGGCTGGTGCGCGAGATCGCGCAATTGGGCGGCTCCATTAAGGGCTTGGTACCAGAGAGCGTAGAGCAACGGCTGCAGGAAAAACTGGACCCGTCGCTTCGATTCCAGCAATCCACCGAAACCAGGAGAAGGAAGAAATCATGACCGCAGCGACGACGGAAGTGAATCAGGCGACCAGACTGACTGAACGGATCAATCGCATCGAACCCTCGGCCACGATGGCAGTGGTAGCTGAGGCTGAGAAGCTGCGCAGCCAGGGGATTGATGTTGTGGATTTCGGCGCGGGCGAGCCGCATTTCGCCACCCCGCAGCACATCAAAGATGCCGCGATTGCCGCGATTCAGGACAATTTTACGAAGTACACCGCGGTTGGCGGCACCGCCGAGTTGCGCGATGCGATCGTCCGTCGTCACGCCGCCGACTTTGATTCCGACTACCGTCAAGAAGAGGCGATAGCCTCGGTTGGCGGCAAACATGCGCTGTTCAATGCTATTCAGGTCCTGGTCGACCACGGCGATGAGGTCATTCTTCCGGTGCCGTACTGGGTTTCTTTTAAGGACATCGTGCGTTACGCGGGAGCGAATTGCATCCTGTTGCATACCGGCGAAGACAAGAGCTTCAAGGTTAGTGCAGACATGGTCGAGCGGGCGATTACGCCGAGCACCAAGCTGATCATTTTGAATTCGCCTTCGAATCCATCGGGTGCGGTGATGAGTCCCGAGGACATGGGCGAAGTAGTGAGACTGGCTGCGCAGCGCGGCATCTGGGTGATCTCGGACGAGTGCTACGTCTATCTCAACTACTCGGGAAAACGTTTCTCGGTGGGATCACTGCGCGAGTGCCGCGATCGTATGATCATCGTCGGCTCGCTCTCGAAGACCTATGCCATGACCGGTTGGCGGCTGGGTTATGCGCTGGCGCCAGCGCCCGTGGTGAGTGCCATGCAGAAGCTGCAGAGCCAGTCGACCTCGAACCCGACTTCAATTGTACAGAAAGCAGCGGTCGCCGCTTTGAAAGGATCGCAGCAGTGTGTGGAAGACATGCGATTGGCGTACATCAAACTCCGCGATCACGTCGTTAGGGGCCTGCGCTCAATTCCGGATATCAAATGCACGCTGCCGGAGGGCGCTTTCTACGTGTTTGCCAATGTTTCCGGGTTCTTCGGACGCAGCGGGGTGGAAGCGGCTTCCGATGTCGCCGATAAACTGCTACGCGAAGCGCACGTAGCTACGGTACCGGGAGAAGGCTTCGGAACAGGCGAATATATTCGAGTTTCTTACGCGACTTCGATCACCGAACTGGACCGCGGACTTGAGCGTATGCGGAAGTTTTTTGCATCTCTATAACAAGGTTTTTGCAGTTCCGTCGAGTTCGATCTCAGGTTTGTGAGCAGGCAGCCCTTTCCTTGAGTTAAGCTTTTAAGCGTAAGGCTGAACGTCGCCTCCGCCACGAGCGATTCGGTCGCCGTCTCTTGTCCGTTAAAGAAATGTTTACATGAGCGGACTATATGCACTACTGATGCTGCCCGCATTCGACCCTCGCCCATGGGGCACGGTTGATCTTTCACCCATTTACCCAAACCACAAATGCGAAGAAAAAATCGGCGAGGCTTGGCTCACGGGTGACCATTGCAAGGTAAGAAACGGCCCGCTGGCTGGGCAGTCGCTGGCGGAAATCAGCGCTCGC
>QIAR01000321.1:0-328 GCA_003225595.1 Acidobacteriota bacterium
TATTTGTTTTCAGTTACTTGATATTTATCTCTATCTTTATGTACTTCTAGTGTCCTATACTCTGGGGATGCTGACCCCTTATCGGAGACATCGCGCCGGTTGTAAACACCGTTCTCGACGCTACAAGGGCTGTTCCTGCGCGATCTGGATTCAGGGCGTGCTCCATGGTGTTCCGGTGCGCCGGTCACTTGATCTCACGAATTGGGAAGCGGCGGCGCGGAAAATCAATGAGCTTGAGATCCACGGCGAAGCGCAGAGCATCTCGATTGCGCAAGCGTGCGACAAATTCATTGCGGATGCCGAGGCGCGAAAACTAAAAGATCAGAGC
>QIAR01000321.1:351-910 GCA_003225595.1 Acidobacteriota bacterium
TCAAAAAATACAGGCATTTTGTGCAAGAGCTGAAGCGCGAGCTTGGAAATAAGCCAGTGCACTCGGTTTCAGTGGATCACCTGCGTTCAGTGCGAAATTTGTGGAAGCTGTCTGTTACGACGACGAGAAAACGCTTAGAGCTCATGCGTGGGTTTTTTGCGTTCTGCGTTGCTTCGGGATGGCTACAGACGAATCCGGCAAAGGCGTTAAAGGCTCCTTCGGTCCGCCATATCCCTACGCTGCCCTACAACGCGGCCGAGTGGGAGAAGATCGTCTGGGCGCTCGATGCGTACAAAGAAATCCATCGTCAGAGCCCGATGAAAATGTGTCAGAAATTGCGGGCGCTAGCGCTCCTCATGAGGTATTCGGGCATAAGAATCTCCGACGCGGTTTCGTTGACTCAGGACCGGATTGATAAAAAGGGGCGGCTTTTTCTGTATCAGGCGAAGACCGGCGAGCCGGTGTGGATTCCATTGCCGAAACTTGTGCTTGAAGCTCTCACGATTTGCGATGACGGAAATACGCATTATTTCTGGTCGGGTTTGGGAAAGTTGAAAAC